>CAJTXH010000031.1 GCA_910580005.1 uncultured Lachnospiraceae bacterium
GTGCTGAAAGCACTGCTAGTTACTATGAACAGCGTAGCTGTGAATAGTAACAATAGCTGGCTGTTATTTACAGCTGGTAGTTATTGCCCACATTTCTGAATATTCTGGAGATTCCAGGGAATAATGTCCATATAAACAATTTTATTATTCATCAATTAAACCGTACTTACATATAATGTGCGTAGAAAAGAGGTAACATATGAAACTATATTTAAAAAACTTGCCAAAAGCACCCAAAGTCCCATTTCTTATATTTATTTATGCATTATCTTTTTCAATGCTCCTTACTGGTATTAAATTCTTTCACCCAGCCAGGACTGAAAGCCCTGTACAGATACAGGAGAATATTGCAGATAATATAATAAGGCTTCATGTAATTGCAAATAGTGACACAGAAAGTGACCAGTCACTTAAACTGAAAGTGCGCGATGGCATAATAGGAGGTATTAAAGAAACAATAGCAGGGGCAGAAAATGCTAAATGTGCTGGAAAACTTCTGGCAGCGCAGAAGGATAATATTAAAAATTCTGCCCTTGATATTATTTCTTTTAATGGATATAACTATCCCATAAATGTTTCCTTGGAAGAAAGGTATTTTCCTGTGAAATCATATGGTGACCTTGTATTTCCAGCTGGAAATTATAAAGCATTATGTGTTGAAATAGGGAAAGCAAAGGGCAGAAACTGGTGGTGTGTCCTTTTCCCGAGCCTTTGTTTTGTAGATGAAACTTATGCTGTTGTTCCTGACAGCTCAAAAGAGAAACTGAAGGAAACATTAAGCAGTGAAGAATATAAAAGTCTTGAAAAGGATAAAGAAGAAAAAGGGTTTTTTACACATTTAGCAATATATGACTGGTTTTGCAAGAAAACAGGACAGTAAATTTTTTGCTGGCAGTTAAATAAAACAACCAAAAGCTTTAAAAAATATAATCCCTATAATTATAATATCCAGGACAAACTTATGAATGAATAAACTGTAAACATACCTTCCATGCATGATGAAACCCCATGAATATAAGATAATTTCCCGTTATCCTGTGTTGGCCAGCGGAGCTAAAGTGCCCCTGTACAGAATATTCTGTCCCTGTCACATGAAACCGTCCGTTTACATAAACACAGGATAACTGGAAATTATTTTACAATATGTTATACTGGTATCTGGCTGGATTTTTAACTAATATATTTTATATGTATTTAAAACAAGGAGAATTACAATGAAATGGATTAAGTACCAGATACACACTACAACTAAATATGCTAATATTATTGGGGATATTCTTTGTGGGATGGATATTAATGGCTATGAAATAACAGACCATGTGCCGCTTACAGAAAAAGAGGAAAAGCAGATGTATACAGATATTCCTGCTGATATGGGTTTTGATGATGGCACTTCCATACTTACATTTTATACAGAAGCGCCTGGCAATAGTGATACTACATTTTTCAGCACAGGTTCTTCCCTGCGTGACAGCCGTATAGCGGAGGAAAGTATACTTGCCCCTGATGTAATTATTGGAAAAATCCAGTCACGCATTACTGGAATGCAGGAATACTTTCCTGTACCTGTTCCTGAAATTACTTATTCTATAGAAGATGATTCAGAATGGAAAGATAAGTGGAAAGAGAATTTTAAACCATTCCGTATTGCTGATAATATTATAATTAAACCTACATGGGAAGAAATACCTGCTGATGCAGGAGAAGATGACATTATCCTTGAAATAGACCCTGGTTCTGCCTTTGGTACAGGAACGCATGAAACAACTAAGCTGTGCCTGCTTTCACTTAAAGATTACATAACACCTGGAACTGAAATTCTTGATGCTGGATGCGGAAGCGGTATTCTTGCGATAAGTGCGCTTTTGTGTGGTGCAAAATCTGCTTTCTGCCTGGATATTGACCCTGCGGCTGTTAATGCTGCTATTGAAAATGCAAAAATTAATAATATTAGCAGTGGCAAAATAAAGGTTTTTAAAGCAAATATACTTGAAGATGGTGATATTATAACTAAAAACCATAAAGGTCTTTTTGATATTGCTGTGGCTAATATACTTGCAGATGTAATTGTGCTTCTTGCCAGCCATATTGGAAGGTATATAAAAGATAATGGTCTTTTTATATCTTCTGGCATACTTGCAGAAAAGGCTGGCGAAGTAGAAGAAGCACTATTAAAGAATGATTTCCAGATTGTTAGTAAAAATACACTTGGTGAATGGGTATCATTTATAGCGTTAAAACCAGGTAAATAAGCCATGCGGCAATCCATGCTATAATACACTGTCCTGCAACAACGGCAATTGCCCATTTGCCGCCAAGTTCCCTTTTTATAGATGCAACAGCAGCAATGCAAGGCGTGTATAACAGGCAGAAGACAAGCAGTGATGCAGCGCCTGCTGTTGTAAGCATATTTAAAAGGTTTCCTGTAGAACCAGTTAAAACTGAAAGTATTGATACTATGCTTTCTTTTGCCATAAAGCCTGTAAGAAGTGCTGTAGAAATCCTCCAGTCGCCAAAGCCAAGTGGTTTGAATACTGGCGCAATAAAACCTGCAAGAGATGCAAGCATACTGTTATGTGAGTCTTTTACAACATTTAGGCGTATGTCAAATGTCTGTAAGAACCAGATTGCAATAGTTGCTATAAAAATAACCGTAAATGCCCTTTGCAAAAAGTCTTTTGCCTTTTCCCATAAAAGCTGGCACACGTTTTTAGCGCCTGGCATGCGGTAATTAGGAAGTTCCATAACGAATGGGACAGCTTCTCCTTTAAATATGGTTCTTTTCATTATAAGTGCCATAAGGATACCAGCTAATATTCCAAAGAAGTACAGGCCAACCATAATAAGTGCGCTATGCCCTGGGAAAAATGCTGTTGTAAAAAATCCATAAACAGGCAGTTTAGCAGAACAGCTCATAAATGGAGTTAAGAGAATTGTCATCTTTCTGTCCCGCTCTGAGGATAATGTCCTGCTTGCCATAACACCTGGAACTGTACATCCAAATCCAATAAGCATAGGTACTATGCTCCTGCCTGATAATCCAATTTTTCTTAAAAGCTTGTCTAAAACAAATGCTACACGTGCCATATAGCCACTGTCCTCCAGTATTGAAAGAAAGAAGAACAGTGTTACAATAATTGGAAGAAACCCTAGTACGCTGCCAACACCATTAAAAATCCCGTCAATTATTAATGAATTTAGTACAGAATTGACATTGGCGGCTTTTAGTGCATGTGCTGTCCATTCTGAAAGCTGTGTGATTCCTATATTGAGTATATCTGAGAGCAGTACGCCAATTACATCAAATGTAAGCCAGAATACAATACCCATAATAAGTATAAACATAGGTATGGCTGTGTATTTTCCAGTAAGCACCTGGTCAATTTTACGGCTGCGGGCATGTTCACGGCTTTCTTTTGGCTTTATTACTGCAGTGCTGCATATACGCTTAATAAATGAAAACCTCATATTGGCAATAGCAGCTGCTCTGTCCAGCCCGCATTCTTCTTCCATCTGTAATATTATATGCTCTAACATTTCTTTTTCATTTTGCGCTAAATCCAGGCTGTCTAAAATAAGCCTGTCACCTTCTGCAAGTTTGCTGGCAGCAAAACGCACTGATATTCCTGCCGCTTTTGCATGGTCTTCAACCAGGTGCATAATTCCATGTATACATCTATGTACAGCACTGCTGCCATCGTCACCATTGCAGAAATCTATTTTCTTTGGACATTCCTGGTATTTAGCAACATGTATGGCATGGTCTGCCAGTTCATCTACCCCTTCATTTTTGGCGGCAGATATTGGGATAACCGGAACCCCTAACATTTCTTCCATTTCATTAATTAATATAGAGCCTCCATTTTCCCTTACCTCATCCATCATATTAAGTGCAACAACCATAGGTATTCCCAGTTCCAGAAGCTGCATTGTAAGATAAAGGTTTCTTTCAATATTTGATGCATCCACAATATTTATAATTCCAAGAGGATGGTCTTTTAATAAAAATTCCCTTGTAACAATTTCTTCATTGCTATATGGTGACATTGAATATATACCTGGCAAATCAGTAATAAGCGTATCTGGATGTCCTTTTATTACACCACTTTTCCTGTCAACAGTTACACCTGGGAAATTGCCAACATGCTGGTTTGAGCCAGTAAGCCTGTTAAATAATGTTGTCTTTCCGCAATTCTGGTTTCCTGCAAGGGCAAACCCAAGTACCTGTCCTTTAGGAAGCGGGTGTTCATCTGCTTTCACATGGTATCTTCCGCCTTCGCCAAGCCCAGGGTGTGGCATGGTTTTATGTTTTTTAGGGATATTTTTTTCTACTTCTGCCTCACGTATATTATCTATCTCAATTTTATCTGCATCCGCAACCCTGAGTGTAAGTTCATATCCGTGTATTTTTAATTCCAGAGGGTCTCCCATAGGTGCAAATTTAACCATTGTAACTTCAGCTCCAGGAATAAGCCCCATATCAAGGAAATGCTGCCTTAAGGCCCCTTCTCCGCCAGTAGATATTATATCTGCTGTTTTGCCAATTTCCAGTTCTTTAAGTGTCATGTTAATTTACCTTTCTGGATTAAAGTAATTTTAAACAGTATGTGTAAATCCTAAATTACAGTAAGATATTATAACACAGAAAATAAACTATAACAACTATACGGATGTAGATGGTTTCTGGTAAAAGAAACTGTCCACATCCGCATATAACTGTAATGTCTGTTTATTTTAAACGTTTAAGTATTTCAAGTGTGTATTCCCATGTCCTTTTCACGCTTTCTACATCCATAGATTCCTGTGGGGTATGGATATTTTTTATATCAGGGCCATATGATACACAATCAAGTCCTGGAAGTTTGCCAGCAAAAAGCCCACATTCAACGCCAGCATGTATTGCCTGTATTACAGGCTTCTTTCCGTATTGTTCCTCAAATACTTCTGTCATCAGGTCACGCAGGGGTGAGTCTTTCTTATATTCCCATGCAGGATAATCACCTTTTAAATATACTGTTCCGCCAAGTGCTTCTGCCAGGCACTTTATGCGGTCTGCCAGTTCTTCCTTTTCTGTGCTTATACTGCTTCTTAAAGAGTAGTTAAACCTTACACACATAGGATAATCCCTATGGCTTGTATGTTTTTCCAGGTCAAGTACAACTGTATCTAATTTACCAAGGTTAAGTGAAGTCTGTACAAGCCCTTCTATATCATGGCTCATGCGTTGTATTCCATTAGGAAGGTTTACAAGTGCAGTAATAACCCTGGATGTGGTTTTAGTATTAAATACCTCTTGATTTGAAGGTTTATTATCTGTTTCAACAACAATTTTTATACCAGAATCAGTAGAAGAATACTCATTAGAATAAATTTTATTTAACTCCTCTAAGTGTTTTTTAACTTCTTCCATATCTGTATTCCCGCTAAAAATAATCCTGGAATATGTTTCCCTTGGGATTGCATTATCCTTAAGCCCTCCATATATTGTCATTATATTAAACTGGAATTTTTGTGAGAGTGAGTAAAGGGTTCTTCCCATAAGTATATTTGAATTAGCACGCCCCTTATCTATTTCAACACCTGAGTGTCCACCTTTAAGCCCTTTTATCCATATCTGGGCACATATTCCAAATATCCCTTTCTTTTTTATTGGTATTTCTACAGTGGCAGTAGCACCGCCAGCACAGCTCACAAGCAGATAGCCCTCCTCTTCAGAATCAATATTAAGCATAATACGTGATTTCAGAGTGGAAACATCAATAGCAGCAGCGCCTGTCATGCCGACTTCTTCATCAGTTGTAAATACTGCTTCAAGAGGCGGATGCGGTATACTGTCTGATTCAAGTATTGCAAGTGCATAGGCTATGGCAATGCCATCATCGCCGCCAAGTGTTGTGCCTTTTGCAGATATAATGCCATCTTTAAGCTGTAAATTGAGCCCATATTTTTCAAAATCAAACTTGTAGTATGTTTCTTTTTCACATACCATATCAAGATGGCCCTGTATCATTACAGCAGGGGAGTTTTCATAGCCTGGTGAGCCGTCTTTCCATATTATTACATTATTATAGTCATCTTTCTGGTATTTTAGACCGTGTTCCTTTGCAAATGAAACACAAAAATTGCTTATCTTGTCTGTATTGCCTGAACCATGGGGAATGCTGCATATTTTTTCAAAGTACCTGAATACAGCTTCTGGTTCTAAATTTGATAAAATACTCATTTTATTACTCCTTCTAATTATTTTAACCTTATTATTAATTCATCCCTACACCTTTTTACTTTTCATCTGGTATACATATTTATTAACCTGCAAAGTATGCATAAATGCAATAACGCGTTTAAGCATACTGTCTTTTTCACCTGGAAATGCATCTGACATAATATTTAGTATATCATATACTGTATTTCTTCCATCAATTGATTTCCAAAGGAGAGAGCCATATTTGTCAAGGGAAATATGGCTTGTCTCTGGTTTATGGAAAAATTTCTGTGCTATTTTATGATGCAGCCCCTGGTTTATAACATGAATTATAACTAACCCTTCTTCATTTTCTGACCATTTATATGCAGGGTTCCGGAACATTATTGCATCCATATAGTTCTGTTGTATTTTTTTTGTTTTCTTTTTTGCCATTACAGGCTGCCTTTCTGTTATAAAGTTTAATCTGCTGCCTTGTCTTTATGCATGGAGAAATATATAAGTGTTGCAAGAAGCAGTATAAAGAATATAATTCCTCCTGCATTACCAAGTATTTTTCCAAGATTAATAAATCCTGCAACTGTACCATCCTTAAAAGGTATAATTGCAAGTATAGCCAGCAGTATGCCTACAAGACCTTCACCAGCAATAAGCCCGGAACTGTATAAAATACCATTTTCAATAATGGATTTGCGTTCATTGTCTGAATTGCATTTCTTTTTGTTTTCTAAGAACCAGCGTATTACACCGCCTATAAATATAGGTGATGAAAGATGTATAGGAAGATAAAGCCCTATGGCAACTGGCAATATAGGAAGCCCGAGTATTTCTATGGCAACAGCAATACCAATGCCGCAGAATACCAGCCCCCAAGGCAGTGAACCACCCATAACGCCTTCTACTACAAGTTTCATAAGAGATGCCTGAGGTGCAGGAAGTTCTTTAGAACTATAACCCCATGCGCTGTCCAGAAGATACATTATGCCACCTATTGCAAGACCTGATATTACTGCACCAATTAATTCACCAATCTGCTGGCGTACAGGTGTTGCACCTACTATATAACCAGTCTTTAAATCCTGTGAAGTATCACCTGCCATTGCTGCAACAATACATATAACTGTACCAATGCATATAGCTGATGCCATTCCTTTATATCCGCCAGTGCCTGTAGCCTTTAAGGTGGCAGTTGCAATAAGCAGGGTTGCTATTGCCATGCCTGATACGGGGTTGTTAGAAGAACCAACAAGCCCTACCATGCGGCTTGATACTGTGGCAAAGAAAAAGCCGAATATTACAATTATCAAAGCTCCAAGGAAACTAATAGGAACTGATGGCATAATCCATATTATAATAGCTATGGCAAGTGCCCCGCCAATAACAAAAGGCATAGGCAGGTCTCTATTTGTACGCATGATTTCTGTTTCTTTATGTCCAAATCCTGTTATTGCCTTGCTAAATGTTTTAATTATTGTTGGAAGTGTTTTAAAAAGGCTTATAATACCCCCGGCAGCAACTGCACCTGCACCGATATAGCGTACATAACTGCTCCATATTTCATTAGCAGACATTTCACTGATTATTTTATCAGAAGGTGCTATAAGCGCATCTGCCCCAAACAGTGCTATAAGAGGCATAATCACAAACCATGCAATAATACCACCAGAAAACATATAGCCAGCTATCTTAATCCCACAGATATAACCAACACCAGCAAGTGCAGGGAGTACATCTATGCCAAAGCCTGAACCTTTAAATTTTTTAATTTCCCAGTGGGTCTCAGAAGGAAAAAGGCAGAGCCCGTCAGCTATAAATTTATAGGCTGCAGCAATTCCAAGCCCTGAAAATACAATTTTTGATTTAGAGCCGCCGCTCTCACCAGCAAGAAGGACTTCTGCACAGGCTGTACCTTCTGGAAATGGAAGGGTGCCATGTTCTTCCACAATAAGCGCTGTACGTAGCGGAACCATAAAAAGAACCCCAAGCAGGCCGCCACAAATTGTAATAGCAGCTATTTCAAGAAAATGGGGTGCAGATACTGAACTGTTCTCTTCTGCCCACATAAAAAGTGCCGGGAGTGTAAATATTGCGCCAGCAGCAAGGGACTCACCAGCAGAGCCGATGGTCTGTACCATATTGTTTTCAAGAATGGAATCCTTTTTTAAAATCTTCCGTATAATACCCATGGAAACAACTGCTGCGGGTATTGATGCTGATACAGTCATTCCCACACGTAGTCCAAGGTATGCATTAGCGCCGCCAAAAATAACAGCAAGAAGTGCTCCAAGGATTACAGAGGTAATTGTAAATTCAGGCATTACCTTATCAGCTGGAACATATGGTTTGAAAGTCTTGTTATTTGCCATTTTAATCCTCATTTCTGTGCTGCAGGCTGGAAGATATTTGTAAAAATTAATTCTGTGGCAGCAGCACTTTTCACAGGATTAAAAATATTAATAATTATAACATAATTTGTCAGTATTTTACAATATGGGGATAATATAAAGACACCTCTTATACTTATTGCCATAAATTTAATATCTGTATTAGTTGCTTTTTAATTTTGGTTTTTCAGGATTATTGTTTGTAAGTACAAGCATAATATTCAAAGAAAAAACAATGTTTTCAAAAATGCTTGTTTCATAATAACTTGCATGGATATAATATATTGTGATAATATTAGAGCATGTCAAAGGATGCATTTTAATATTAATATGGAGGACTGCTTATGCTAATATTACTGGTTTTTACAGGAGGTACTATAGGAAGTACAGAGAATAGCGGTTTTGTGTCACCTGACTTGAAGAAACCATATAAGCTGATGGATTTATATAAAGAACGTGCTGGAAAAGAGGCTGGTGATGTTAATTTTGAAGTTTTAATCCCATACCAGACACTTAGCGAAAATATTGACTGTAATAATTTCAGGATTTTAGCAGAATGTCTGGAAGATATACAGACAGATATGTATGACGGGATAATAATAACGCATGGCACAGATACGATACAGTATACAGCAGCCTTTGCAGGATATATAATGGATGGCTGTGGATTGCCTGTTGTTTTTGTGTCTGCTAATTATGTGCTTGAGGATGCACGTTCAAACGGGCTGGATAATTTTTATTATGCAGTAGAATTTATACGCCAGAAAAAGGGGAAAGGTGTATTTGTTTCTTACCGTAATAGTGGGGATTTTCCCAGAATACATTATGCAACAAGGCTGGTAATGCACCAGGCGTACAGTGATAATTTATATAGTGTATGTGGTCTGTATTATGGCTGGTTTAATGGCAGTAAGTTTACCTGCAGGTGTGGTGAAAAACCTGTAAATAATAGTGTCAGTGAAGAAAATATATATAGTGTTAATACATGTATATCAAATGAACCTGTAGTAAGCAGTTTATCTGGAATAATGGTAGTACATCCATATCCAGGCATGGAATATATAATGCCAGGCAGAAGTATAAAGGCAGTTCTCCATTACACATACCATTCAGGTACAATATGCAGCAAGCCGGATGTCGTAAAAAAATTTGCGGATTATACAAAGGCAGAAGATATTCCTGTATTTATTACAGGTGCAGGGAACGGGGCGGATTATGAGAGCATGAAATGTTATAAGGAATATGGTTTTTATGTTCTTCCAGCTGCTTCTCCTGAAGCAATGTATATTAAATTATGGCTGTGTATTATTAATAATAAAAGTACAGGTGAAATAGTAGAAATTATGCAGAGACCACTTGCAAATGATATTGTGGGCAAGTGAAGAAGGAAGGGGGAGTCTGGTTATGGAGAAAATTAAATTTTATTTGCCAGATTTTTATAATAAATTTGCTCTAAATGAATTAATAATCAACCTGTTAAATGAATACCCGGAATGTTTTTATGACAATATAGAAATAGGTGCAGTATATGGATGTTTTCCTGGCTCGCTCTGGAATGGCGGCAGGGTCTGTCCTGGATATGCACGTAAAGAGCAGGTTTTAGCTGTGTTGAAAGAATATAATGACAGGGGAATACCGTGCAGGTTTACTTTTACTAATTCATTATTAGAGGAAAAACATTTATATGATACATTTTGTAACATGTGCCTGGAACTTGCAGATAATGGCATGAATGAGGTGCTTGTAAATTCACCACTGTTAGAAGAATATATCCGGAAAAATTACCCTGGATATAAGGTAATCCTTTCAACAACAAGGGAAATAAAAACCATTGAAGGGATTGAAAAAGAAACTTTAAATGATTATTATATTATTGTGCTGGATAAATCATTTAATAATACAGATAAGCTTGTACAGCTTAAGGATAAGGGCAGGTATGAAATCCTTGTTGATTCATTTTGCATGGATGCATGTCCAAACAGCACTAAGCATTACAAAGAAGTTTCAAGGGCGCAGTTAGAATTTGACAGTGCAGATTTCCCAATGTGCCCTGCAATTAACAGGGATTTTTATGAGTTTTTAGCAAATGAAACTTTTATTACAACTGAAGATTTATATGGAAAATATTTTCAGATGGGATATAATAAGTTTAAGCTTGATGGAAGGGCATTTAATGTGTATACAGTAATGGAAAGTTATATGTACTATCTTGTAAAACCTTTGCACAGGGATAAAGTGAGGCTGTCGGTTTTAAAGGCACTTGAACGTCTTGAGAGGTAGGGCAATAACATACAAGGCAGGTATATTATGGGAAAAGAAATTAAAACAAATGCTATGAGGATTCTGGATAAGAATAGAATTAAATATGAATTAAATACATATAACTGTGATAATTTTGTGGATGGAAAATCAATAGCAGATATGTTAGGGCAGGATTATAATATTTCATTTAAGACACTAGTGGCAGCTGGCAAGAGCGGGCAGTATTATGTATTTGTTATTCCAGTTGCAGAAGAACTTGACCTGAAAGTAGCTGCTAAGGAGGCTGGAGAGAAAAATGTTGCCCTGCTCCATGTTAAAGATATTAATAAAGTAACAGGCTATGTAAGGGGCGGCTGCACACCAGTTGGCATGAAGAAACAATATCCGGTATTTGTACATGAAAGCGCAAAAGGTTCTGAAAGCATTATTATAAGTGGAGGAAGGCTTGGTGCACAGATATTTCTTAATCCAGATGATTTAATAAAAGTAACAGGTGGGAAATATGCAGATATAATAGTACATTAATACAACAGTTAATTTATCCGTTTTGCTATTTATGCTGGCATTTTTAACTGGCTGGGCTGCCAGATTAATGGCGGCGGAATGGGAGATTATTATGAAAGAACGTGAGCATGTGAGAGGCTGGAAGAAACAAACAAATAACAAGTTTTTAAATATGTATGAAGCAGAAGCGGTAGATGCAGATGGCAACAGTTTTCCGTATTATTTTGCTACAAGAAGGGAAGATGGGGAACTGATGTGCCAGACTGGCAAACTCTGGGCAGAAGGGGCAGTTTTTTATGCAATACTTAAGGATGACCCGTCTAAAATACTGCTTGTAAAACAATACAGATATCCAGTTAATGGTTATGTGTATGAACTGCCAGCAGGGCTTATTGACAAAGGGGAAACAGCATGGCAGACTGCAGTAAGGGAGATTAAGGAGGAAACAGGAATGGATTTTGAACCATTTACAGATTATCCGGACTGCCTTAAAAGACCATTTATACAAAGCCAGGGAATGGCTGATGAATGTGATATTACGGTTTATGGTTATGCATCAGGCACGCCTTCAACTGAAGGCAATGAGGTAACAGAAGATATAGAGGTTATAATAGCAGATAAAGAAAAAGTTAAAGAGATACTTTCAGAAGGGTTTGTAACTATAAGGGCGGCATACCTTCTTATGCAGTTTTTAAAAAGCAGCCAGGAAAATCCGTTTGGTTTCCTGGATATATAATATATCATCCGTTGTTACTATAATCAGGCCACCAAAGGCAGAATGGGGGATTAGTTATGAAAGCAATCTTGAGAAGATTTATAGCAGTGGCATTGTTATTACAAGTAATAATATGCGTAGCAGGATGTTCCAGTAAACAGGAGAAAAAACCTAAACCAAAGCCACAAGCAACTGCTGCTGTTGATAATGGCAACATAGATGCGCAAGGCAAAGGTGAGGGGCAGTCTGACAAACCCCTTGTTATAGGCTGCGGCAAACTAAATAAAAAGTTTAACCCGTTTACTGCAAAAAGTGAGGATGATAAACAGGCTGTCAGCCTGACCCAGTTATACCTTGTATCAAGTGACAGGCAGGGCCAGGTTATATATAAAGGGATTGATGGTGAGGTCAAAACTTATAATGGCAATAATTATACTTATTATGGGCCTGCTGATATAGACGTAAAATATAATAAAAGGAAAGATGAGACACGTTATACTATATCGTTGCGTGATGACCTCAGGTTTAGTGATGGTGAGCAAATTACAATTGATGATGTGGTTTTTACAATGTATGTTTTATGCGACAAGGATTATAAGGGCAGTTATAAGCTTGGAAAACAGAATATTAAAGGGCTTTTAAAATACCAGAAAAGTAAAAAAACAAAAAGAATTTCTGGCATAAAGCGTATTGATAATTATAAAATGAGCATTACAACAAATGGTTTCAGCGCTTCTATGGCAGAAGCACTGAAAATACCAGTCTGCCCGCTGCATTATTATGGAGATACTGGAAAGTATAATTACAATAAGGAAAGGTTTGGGTTTAAGAAAGGTGATATTTCTGTAATATGTGCCAATAAGACAACGCCGGTAGGGGCAGGACCTTACAGGTTCGTAAAATATGAAGAAAAAATAGCCTATTATGCATCTAATGAGATTTATTATAAAGGATGCCCTAAAATTGCATATGTGCAGCTTAAAGAAATGAGAGAGGTTTTAAAAGCAGCACAGGCAAGGATTGACAGGGAGATAAAAGAGGTACAAGGAACAGCAGCCACAGGCAATGCAGGAACAATTGAAGAGGCTGTGCTTAACCATAACCCGGAAGCACTTGAAATGACAGAGGGTACAGTTGATGTTATTAATGCTGTGCTTGATAGTGAGGATATATCATGGGTGGCACATGCTAATTCTAATAATAAAATATCAGGAAACAGGATTGTAACAGATTTTGTGCCAACAGGGGTTTACCAGTATATCGGGATTAATGCAGAAAATGTTAAAACTGGCAAAAAACCAGGCAGCATGCAGTCAAAAAATCTGCGTAAAGCATTTGCTGCTGCATTTAGTGCATTCAGGGACAGCTTATATGATTATTATAAGGACGGGCTGTGTATAATCCAGTATCCATGTTCTTCAGCTTCGTGGCTTTGTGCAGACAAAAAAGATGCAGATTACAGGCAGGCATATAATAAAGATATAAATGGTGGTTCTATATATAGTGAAGATGATGATGCAGAAAAAAAGTATGAAGATGTAAAATCTGCTGTACTTTCATATCTTGAGGCAGCAGGGTATACTATAAATGGCATGTCTGTAAGCAGTGCACCTGCTGGTGCAGCTATGAGATATTCTATAATTGTAGCAGGAGGAGAAGCTAACCCATTATACCAGCTTGTATCACAGGCAGCAGCTTTGTTCCAGGATATTGGAATGGAGCTTGATATTATACAGGCAAATGATGAAAAACTAATTGGAAAAAGAATTGAAAATGGCAGGCTGCAGTTGTGGGCAGGAAAGCATGATACAAATACAGGCAGCAGCTTATATAAAAGATATGCAGGCAGGGACAGCCTGTTTGGCATTAAAAATAAGAGGCTTGCGGAGCTGGCAGGATTTGCAGACAGACCAGCAAAAGATAAAACCAGGAAGAAAAGATATAAACGCTTTTATAATAATATACTTGAAATGGCTGTGGAAGTCCCTGTTATTGAACAGCAGGAAGCTCTGTTGTACAGTTCATCAAGAATTGACACAGACACAATGGCAAAAGATATAACTGTATATTATAGCTGGGTTAATGAAATAGAAAGTGTGGAAATGAAGTAATAAACCAAGGGGATATAAATTATGGGCATATTGTAATATGGTATTCTGGTTTAAGGATATGCATAAAATAATGAGAGACTGCCGCATTAAGAAAAAATAATACAATATATAACTGTTACAGGTTTTATATCTTGTATATATTCTGTTTAGTGCGGCAGTTTCTTTTATTAAGTTAAAGCAGATATGTGTATATCATATAGTAATGGCATATACTGCCACCAAGTACAAATAAGTGGAAAATTTCATGTGAGCCAAAATTCTTATGGAGCTTATTAAATACAGGAAGCTTAAGTGCATATATAACGCCTCCTATTGTATAAATAATGCCACCTGCAAGAAGCCACGCAAAAGCTGTTGGGGATATTGCAGTAAAGAGTGGTTTAAATGCAAATATACAGAGCCAGCCCATTAAGATATATATAGTTGAATTAAGCCATTTTGGTGAGTTAATCCAGAATACAGTAAGTATAAAGCCGCATATTGCCAGCCCCCATATAAGTGCCAGAAGCGGCATGCCTGATGATTCAGGGAGTGCCAGCAGGCATATAGGGGTATAAGTCCCTGCAATAAGGAAATAAATCATTATATGGTCAAACTTCTGTAAAATACAGGTTACTTTTTCCGAAGCGTATATACTATGGTATAAGGTGCTTGCAAGGTATAAAAGTGCCATGCTTATAATAAATACAGCAGATGCAATAACCGGCAGGGAAGCGCCCTTTCCTGCTGCTTTATATATTAATGGCAAAGAACCAGCAGCGGAGAGCAGTACACCAATAAGATGTGTAAGTGCGCTTCCTGGGTCTTTAAGGAAACTTCTGGTTTCTGGATTCTGGATTTCTGTTACAATACTTTCGGTTTTCTGGCTGGAAATAGAAATAGTCCCATTAGAATTGGAAAATTTTGAAATTGCTTCCATGTGTTGTCCTCCTTATAAAATTAGTATTAAATTGTAGTATTTAACCAAAATTGTTCTTTTTGTATCTGTATGTATATGATATGATACTTAATAGAAAATTATTAGCTATATGTACATTATATAGGATGGAATAATATTACATGTAGTTTTGGAAACTATGTTGTACATGTTATAATACACCAATATATATAGTATTTCAAGTATAAAAGCTTATTGTAACAAAAAATTAAGCATTAAGTTTAGAAAGGAGGTATTGCTATGGATTTAAAAACAGGAGATGTGATTAAAATGAAGAAGCAGCATCCATGCGGAAATAATTCATGGGAAATTATGAGGACAGGAATGGATATCCGTCTTAAATGTAATGGTTGTGGACACCAGGTCATGATTTCAAGAAAACAAGTTGAGAAAAATTTCAGGGGTTTCCTTAACAGGGATGAGGGTTAATTTCCAGTTATTTTGTGTTTGCAAGCGGACGCAGGGTTTCCGTGTCCGGCTGAATTATTTATATTGCTTAAACTCCTGCTTTCTGATATAGTGGATTAAGCAGAAAAAACAGTTATTTTATACACGCAACAAGGAGGAGAAGATATGGCAGATTTATTTATTAATGAAGAAATTGAAATTGGAAAAATTGAGCCAGAAGTTTATGGCCATTTTTCTGAGCATCTTGGCAGATGTATTTATGAAGGAATTTATGTAGGGGAAAGTTCTGATATACCTAATGAGAATGGTATGAGGACAGATGTTGTTAAGGCACTTAAGGAGCTTAAAGTCCCTGTGCTGCGCTGGCCAGGTGGATGTTTTGCTGATGAATACCATTGGAAAGATGGCATTGGCAGAAAAACAGACAGAAAAAAAATGGTTAATACACACTGGGGCAGTGTTGTAGAAGACAACAGTTTTGGTACACATGAGTATATGGAACTTTGCCGCCAGCTTGGATGTAAAACTTATATTAATGGAAATCTTGGAAGCGGCACTGTACAGGAAATGTCAGAATGGGTAGAATATATGACATTTGATGGTGTGTCCCCAATGGCAGATTTAAGGGCAGCCAATGGACATAAAGAGCCATGGACAGTTGATTTTTTTGGTGTTGGCAATGAAAACTGGGGCTGTGGCGGCAATATGACACCAGAGCATTATGCAAATGAGTACCGCCGTTACCAGACTTATGTAAGGGATTATGATAAGAATAAATCTATTAAAAAAGTGTGCTGCGGCGCTAATATTGATGATTACCACTGGACAGAAGGCGTGCTAAAAACAGCATTTGACCATGGGAAGAAGTTCCATGGTTTTATGGATTACCTTTCACTACATTATTATGTACATCCAGAGGGATGGAAGAAGAAGGGGAGCGCAACAGTTTTCAGTGACAAGGTATGGTATAAGACGCTTTATAAAGCACTTTATATGGACAAGCTTGTTACAAGGCATGGTGCAATTATGGATAAATATGACCCTGGCAAGAAGATTGGAATGTGTGTGGATGAATGGGGTGCATGGTATACTAATGAACCTGGCACTAACCCTGGCTTCCTCTACCAGCAGAATACAGTACGTGATGCACTTATTGCTGGCATAACCCTTAATATATTTAATAAGCATTGTGACAGGGTAAAGATTGCTGCACTTGCACAGATGGTAAATGTGCTCCAGGCTGTGCTGCTTACAGAAGGCGCAGATATGGTTAAGACCCCGACATACCACGTAATGCATATGTACCGTTACCACCAGGGTGCAAAGCTTCTTGAAAGTGCAGTTACTGGAGCAGGTGAAACGGGTACAAAGAAGTGGAATGTTCCAAAGATTACAGAATCAGTATCTAAAGATGCAGATGGCGTAATTACTATTACATTAAACAACCTTTCAATAGAATCTTCTGAAAATATAAATATAAAACTGGCTGGCACTGGCTATAAGGCTGTAGAAGCTAAAATTGTTACAAATCATGATATACATGCATATAATACATTTGAGGCACCAGAAGAAGTTACAGAAAGGGATTTCAGGGATTATACAGAGAATGAAGACAGCATTTCTGTAAAACTTCCTTCTAACAGTGTCACAATGCTGCGTATTAAGAAATAAAATATAATAGGACAAAGCTTGTTATGGCAGATATATGTAAAAGATGCCTGCTACGCGATATGGCGGATGCAGACCAGGAAATGATTAAGAAGTATAAAGAAGCAATTAAAAAGGCTGACAGGGTACAAGAAGAGGAGTATGAAAGAAGGCTTGCAATTTGCAAGGGATGTGGACTCCTCAATGCTGGGACATGCAGTGCATGTGGCTGTTATGTAGAACTGCGTGCGGCTGCAAAAGCTGGCAGGTGTCCATATAAGAAATGGCAGATAGTATAAACTATCTGCCATAATATACTTTTATTTATGCGTTTGTCCTGTTTAATTATACAGGACAAACGCATAAATGAATAAACTGTAAACAGATCTCATGTGTATGAAGCCCATGAACATAAGATAATTTCTAGTTATCCTATGCTGGTAAAACTTGACTGATATATATCTATAGCTGAAATATATTCCTGGTTTTTCTTAGTTCCCCAGTTAGAGCGGTACATAAGCCATAAAAAGGATGGCTTTATCCATGTCATACGGTTAATGTTAAAATTTTTCCCAAATGTTTGCAGGGCAACCGCTTCCTTTGCGATTACAGGATTATACGCCTGGTAAACCCTGATACATTGTTTATTGTATTGTGCAAAAACTTCTTTTATATACTCCATATATTCTACCGTTCCTTTCCTTAAAACTTATATCACTTTACAAATTTTTGTTAGAAAAAAGAAGGCATCCAGGCTTCTGCCTGCAATTAAAATGGTGCATCAAGTTATGACTGGACTGTATGGCATAATATAATATCAAAACCATTGTAACTGTCTTCCTGTTTCCAAAAGCTTACTGCATTACGCCATGCTGCCCTTGCTTTGTTTTCATTTTCAAATATGCCAAATACTGTTGGCCCGCTGCCACTCATTAATGAACCTGCTGCCCCATTGTCTATAAGAAACTTTTTGATTTCATCCAGGACAGGGTATTCCTTAATTGTAACAGTTTCAAGCACATTAAAAAGACATGAAGCTATACATTGGATGTTATTATCCCGTATGGATTTTATTATCTTATCTGTGCCAGGATGGCATGGCAGGTTTTCTAAATCAAGGTGGTTATATACATAAGCTGTACTTACAGATATGCCAGGCTTAATTAATACAACCCAGACTGGCATAATTGGGGATAACGGAACCAATATATCTCCTATTCCCTGTGAAAGCATTGTACCTTTTTTAATACAATAAGGGACATCTGCACCAAGTGATACCCCGTTCCTGCATAATTCCTCATCTGTTAGTCCAAGGCAGCACAGCTTATTTATAGCTATAATTGTAGCAGCACAGTCAGAACTTCCACCAGCAAGCCCTGCAGCAGCAGGAATATTTTTTTTAAGAAATATCTTAAAAGAATTTTTAATATTATATTTTTTCTTCATAGCAATAGCCGCCCTGTAGACAAGGTTTTTCTTTGGCGGGATTTTATCAGGAAGTTCCTTATCCATTGTAAGTATTACTGGTTCTTCTGGGTTTTCTGGCAAAATAGAAATCTCAAGTTCATCATACACACTTACTGTCTGCATAACCATTTCAAGATTATGGTAACCATCATTGCGCCTGTCTGTTACATCAAGTGTAAGGTTTATCTTGGCAGGGGCTTTTATTTTTATTGTATTTTCTGGTATAATATCCATAATAATCCTCCATGCCGCTTCCAGCGGCCAGCATGTTTTTAAAATATTAAAGATATTTTATCATAAAAAGAAAAATTATTGGAGATTTTTTTCTGTGTTCGTGATATACTTATAAAGCTGGTTTATAATAGTGTTTAACTACTTATTATATTACAGTATATATAGAAAGGCATGGTTTTTTATATAATGGAAGATAAACAGAATAGAAAAAGGGAAAGAGGCAGGACTTATATAATATGGGCAGCCAGGCTGCTTATAGTATTATGTCTTATGCTTGCATTGCTTTTTGCCACACAGCATTTTCCTGGAGGAAACAATATACAGCTTTCTTCTGGCACATTAGACAGTTCTGGGGAATACTATAATAATAAAAAAAATCCAGGAGACAGTAATATGGAAGATGAAAAAAATTATAGTACAGATGCACCACTGATTAAGGTGGATACTGACCCAGCAAGTTATACTGTCCTTGTAAACAGGGATTACCCAATGCCAGAAGATTATGTGCCAGAAGATTTAGTAATTCCTGATGTTGGCTACAGTTATAATGGAATTTATGAAAAAAGCTATATGCGTGAAGCTGCGGCAAAGGCTATAGAAAAAATGTTTGCAGAAGCAAAGAAAAAGAAAAAATTCAGATTAAAAGTAGTTTCTGCTTACCGCTCATATGAAAGGCAGAATGCAATTTACCAGCACAATATAAGTACACGTGGCGAAGAACATACTAACAAAGTATCAGCACAGCCTGGATGCAGTGAACACCAGACAGGGCTTGCC
This sequence comes from uncultured Lachnospiraceae bacterium, assembly GCA_910580005.1. Taxonomy (GTDB): domain Bacteria; phylum Bacillota; class Clostridia; order Lachnospirales; family Lachnospiraceae; genus Butyribacter. The sequence goes on from CAJTXH010000031.1 coordinate 19,649, forward strand.
GTTGATGTATCTAGTGATACAGTAAACTGTACAATAGAGAAATCATTTGCTTCATGCCCTGAGGGAAAATGGCTTGCCAGGAACTGCCATAATTTTGGATTTATTATCAGATATCCTGAAGGCAAATCTGATATTACAGGTTATTCTTATGAACCTTGGCATATAAGGTATGTGGGAGTAAACCTTGCAAAATATATTCATAAAAAGAAGCTTACCCTTGAAGAATATTATCAGACTACAACTGTAGATGACAAAGTGCCAAAAGATGACATTATAAAGGATATAGATACCAACGGGCCAAAAGAGCCACAGATGACAACAGCCCCTACACCAAAAACTACAGCATATACAAGCCACAGCCCGGCAGCAATGCCAGAACTATCAGCTACACGCCCGCCTGTAGTAACACCAGGACCAGAGGATACACCAGTTCCAGTAAAAACACAGGCCCCATCTAAAACACCAGAATCAGATAAGACACCAAAGCCTGTTAAAATACCAAAGCCATCTAAAACACCAAAACCAGATAAGACATCTGTACCTGCTGTAACCAATGAACCAGCAGAAACCCAGAAGCCAGATAATGTGCCAGAAGCCACAGATACGCCTGCTATAGCACATGAACCAGAACAAAGCCCTGGCATAGATGAAACACAATCCCAAGACTCCCAGGATGAGCCAGAAACTGCTCCTTCTGGAGATATGGAAGATACCCTGTAAAATCTAAAAGAGAAGAAGAAATTAATTTAAGCCGCCGTATATGGCATGGAGGATTTTTATGAGATTAATTTTAGTAGCACTGTTTTTAATAATATATTCCTTTTTTACAATTCCAATGTGCCTTGTAGAATGGATAACAGGCAAGGTAAACCCAGAGAAGAAAGCTGTAATTGCACAAAAATGTGTTGTTGCAGGTTTTAAGATTATTCTTTTTATTTCTGGTGTAAAGCTGACAGTCAAAGGCAGGGAAAATATATTGCATGGACGTCCTGCGCTTTATACATATAACCACAGGGGGTTTTTTGACATTCTCGTTGGTTATACAACAGCACCAATGCGCACAGCTTATGTATCTAAAAAAGAGATAGAAAACGTCCCAATGATATCATGGTGGATGAAATGCATGAACTGCCTGTTCCTTGACAGGGATGATATAAAACAAGGCATGAAAACAATAATGGAAGGCATAGAGCTTATGAAAAATGGCACTTCAATTTATATTGCACCAGAGGGGACACGCAATAAAGGTGAAGGGCTTCTGGAATTTCATGATGCAAGTTTTAAACTGGCGGATAAGTCAAAAAGCCCTGTAGTACCTGTTGCAATAAATAATACAGATGAAGTTTTTGAAAAACACCTTCCCTGGATACACAGCCAGCATGTTATTATTGAATACTGTAAACCAATTTATATGGAAGATATGGATAAAAAAGAAAAAAAGCATATAGGTGAAACAGTCAGGCAGATAATAGCAGAAAAATTACAGCAGAATGCACAGGAGATATAAATTTGACCAGAATTTAAAAATCTTATTGCATAAAATGCAGAATGTGATATCATTATTATGTTTGCATTATTTTTGATTATGGAGGTTAGTTATGAGTGATAAGATGATGCTGTTTCCTGTGTTTTGCGTACGTCCATTTATTATAGTTTTAATTGTAATACTTGTACTTATGGTTGCTGCACTTGTAGCACTTAGTATTTATGGAAGGAAACTCCAGAATAAGCAAGAAGAAACACAGAAGGAAATGCAGGCGGCTTCACAAAGTGTATCAATGCTTATAATTGATAAAAAACATATGAAGCTAAAAGAATCAGGGCTTCCACAACTGGTTATTGACCAGACGCCTAAGTACATGAGAGGCCAGAAAGTGCCAGTAGTCAAGGCAAAAGTCGGGCCAAAGATTATGCCCCTGCTATGTGATGAAAAGATTTTTGCACTTATACCTGTCAAAAAAGAAATACGTGCAGTTGTAAGCGGTATTTACATTATGGAGGTAAAAGGGCTGCGTACAAACCTTGAAGCAAAACCAAAGAAAATGAAATTTTCTGAAAAAGTTAAAGCAAAACTTTCTAAAAAAGAAAAATAACGTGAAAATATTAAAACCATACAAATATATCTTATATTTGTATGGTTTTAATGATGTGAAATAGATTTTAATGGAGGTAATTATGGCAAAAAGTATGACTAATGGCAAACCCTTAAAGCTGATTTTACAATTTGCACTGCCATTATTAGCTGGAAATATTTTCCAGCAGACATATAATATGGCTGATGCGGCAATAGTGGGAAATTATCTTGGCACAAAAGCACTTGCAAGCGTAGGTGCATCTGCAAGTGTGCAGTTCCTTGTAATGGGCTTTTGTATTGGTATATGCTGTGGCTTTGGAATACCTGTAGCACAAAGGTTTGGTGCAAAGGATTACAATGCAATGCACTCATGTATATTCCATGCAGGCTTCCTGACAATAATTGTGTCAGCCATACTTACGATAACATGTGCATTATTATGTCCGGCAATTTTACATATACTTTCCACACCAGATGATATCTACCAGGATTCCTATATATACCTTATAATCCTGTTCCTTGGAATACCATTTACAATGCTTTATAACTTACTATCAGGCATACTCCGTTCAGTAGGTGACAGCAACACACCGTTTATGTTTTTAGTATTTTCTACCATATTAAACATACTTCTTGATTTACTATGCATAATTGTCTTAAAGTGGGGATGCGCAGGGGCGGCTATTGCTACTATAACAGCACAGGCGTGCAGCAGTATTTTATGTTTTATATATATGTGGAAAAAATTCCCAATATTAAAGCTTTCAAAGAATGACTGCAAGCTAAAGGGAAATGTAACAGCCAATATGCTAATGATGGGAGTGCCAATGGGACTCCAGTATTCTGTTACTGCTATTGGCAGCATGGTTATGCAGTCAGCAAATAACGGGCTGGGCAGTGTATATGTTTCTGGCTTTACAGCAGGTATGAGGATAAAGCAGTTTGCAATGTGCCCTTTTGATGCAATATCTACAGCAGTTTCCACATTCTGCAGCCAGAACCTTGGCGCCGGAAAGCCAGAACGTATTAAAAAAGGCCTGTGTGACGGAGTTATAACAGGTGTACTGTATGGTATTTTTGCAGGGACAATCCTTATACTCTTTGGCGGCATGCTTTCAAGGATGTTTATAAGTGCAGATGAAACTAAAGTGCTTGATGCCTCTGCCAAATACCTGTCCTGCCTTGGATTTTTTTACTGGACTTTAGGAATTTTAAATGTATGCCGCATGACTATACAAGGAATTGGATATCCAGGACGTGCAATATTGTCAGGCGTAGTGGAAATGGCGGCAAGGATTGTTACCAGCAAAATATTTGTGCCTATCTATGGTTTTACAGCAATATGCTTTGCAGACCAGTCAGCCTGGGTAAGCGCAGTAATATATATTGTACCAGTATGTTTGCTATGTATCAGGAAAGTTTCAGGCAAAAAACAATAGGCAGCCTGTATAGCACTTTAAAACTCATATTTTTGACGAAAAAACATATCAAAACTCCTCACATTTTCTATGGAAGACTGAATTATTAAGGCAAAACATCTGCAGAACGTATATTAATACAGACTGTACGCCTGGATACATAGTTATTGCCAAGTTCAAGATTATAGCTAATCTCTATATTAATACAGTCTGTATCTTCTATAATAGCAAGATGTGAGGTTGTAATTCCAACAGGAAATGAATATGCACCATAATCAATGCAATAAGTCCCCAGATGGTGGTGTCCATCTTTAAAAACCATGCTGGCATCAATCTGTCCACGTTTTAATATTGAAACTGCCCCCTTACTGATTTTAAGCAGGTTGTGGACAGACATTCCAGGTTTTCCATCACAAGGCTCCTCATATGTTACGATATGTTTATCCTGTATAAACTTATAAACACCTGGCTGGCAGGTCTCTATTTCTTCACCAGGGCTTCCATCAGTTTCATATTCTAACCCCTTAACCATAACAATTACATTTTTGTCCATATATAGTATCATCCTTTACTTTAATACAGTATCCCATATATCTGTATATACATACCCTGCTATATAATAATTTATGGGATACCATACTTATTTTAGAAAATTATAACATATAAAAATAACAATGTTAATAAGCTCATTAGCGTAAGCGTGCCCCTGTACGGAATATTCTGTTACTATTCACAGTCAATTAAATTCGAGGATTTTTGACACGTTTTTTTCGT
>CAJTXH010000032.1 GCA_910580005.1 uncultured Lachnospiraceae bacterium
AACCAGTGCTGAGAGCACTGATTTGTTACTATGAAGCCGTAAGGCTTCATATTAATAAAGGGTTCCAGTGTTTTAGTTAAATATATATGGAATATATTTAGCAGCTGGACACGGAAACCCTTATGTCTGTTATCTGCAGGCTGGTTTATACAAATTGCCAGGCCTGTGTTTTTAAATATTTATGCTTTCAATCACATTGTTTAATGCATTTACAGAATTTTTAAGCAATTCTGCTTCATTTCCGTCTAAATCAATGCACACTACCTGTTCAACACCATCATTGCCTATAACGCATGGCATGCCTATGCAGACGCCATCTGCTTCATAATAATGATGCTGCATGCTGCTGACTGTAAGTATGCTTTTTTCATTATGCACTATGCTTTCACAAATCCTTCTTGTTGCCATTGCTATTCCATAATAGGTTGCACCTTTTCTGTCTATTATCTCGTAGGCACTGTTTTTCACCATATCTGAAAGCTTGTTTCTGTTTTCTTCATGTGTTTCATACCCACGCATTTCGCAAAACTGGTTTACAGGTATTCCGCTTACATTTACACTGCTCCATGCAGTAACTTCACTGTCACCATGTTCACCTATTATAAATGCATGTACACTTCTTGGGTCAACTGAAAGGTGCTCGCCTATCACATATTTAAGCCTTCCTGAATCAAGGACAGTACCACTCCCTATAACATGGCTTTCTTTAAAACCAGATAGTTTAAGCGTTACCCATGTAAGTATATCAACAGGGTTGCTTACCACAAGCAATATTGCATCCTTGACATGCTCTGTTATTGCCGGGATAATCTTTTTAAATAATTCCACATTTTTGTTTACGAGGTCAAGCCTTGTTTCGCCTGGTTTCTGCCCTGCCCCTGCTGTTATAATTATAACACCTGCATCCTTAAGGTCACTGTAATCCCCTGAATATATTTTTATTGGACGTGCAAAAGGAATACCATGGTTTAAATCCATAGCCTCTCCCTCTGCCTTATTTTTATCAATGTCAATAAGTACCATTTCACGGAAAACCGGGCTTTGCATAAGTGTATACGCAATAGTAGCACCAACAAATCCACATCCTATAATTCCTGCCTTGGATAAATTCATAACACACCTCATTTCTGTTTTTTTTTGCTTAATTTTATATAAAATAAAACAGGCATACTTATAAGCTTTATTTAGTATGCCTGTTATTTCTTATATAATACACTTAAAATATATAATAATGCTTAAAACCAGTTTACAGGTTTTATATATCCATTGCAACTTTATTCTTCCTGAACCACTTTACAACTGCGTCATCCCATGCATTTTCAATTGACTTATCTAATGTAAAATTCTTGTTATAAATGCCTGTTACAACACATAATGTACCATTTTCATATCTTATCTGCATATGCAGTTCTGGCTTTTCCTGCAAATATTTTTCATAAAACCCACTGTCCTTTAAAAAAACTTCTGCAATGCTGCCGTCAGCTTTTAAAGATACTTTAAATAAATCAGGTGTTTTCTTTCCTTTAATATATTCAAAAAAAATATGCCTGGTTTCTTTCCACCTTACAAGATTTGTTAAGATTCCTGTACTGCTGCCATTTATAACATCTTCATTAATATCATTGTCTGTTTCGCCGGCATACCAGTTTTTGTTTCTTCTGCCACTTATTTGAAGTTTTGCAAATGTCATGGCTTCTGCTTCCTCCAGAAAAAAGGCATCAAACGCATCTTTAAGCAAAAGCATTGACATTGCAGCCCTGATATCATTTATTTTAATTAAATTCATAAAAAAAACCTTTCTGTAAATAATAATAGCACGACAGATTGCCCTGTTACAATTAACAGTAACAGATAATGCATTTGTCTTTAATATAAATTAAGTCCTATAGCAGTAAAAAGTTTTATGCTTGTGCGCTGCCTGGCTTAAAACTGCAAAACAAAAAAGCAGCGCAGAAAAGAGGAGAGCCATGAAAAAAGATGCTAAAACAATGAAGGAAGTTGCTGAAAGGTGTACACGTTACTGTTCATGTGGAAAGGATGGCTGCGGCTGTGGTTCATCAAATGCTACAAACTCAACAAAGGAATGTAATGTGACATGCCAGACATGTACACACTATGACCATTCCAATGTATGCGACATTGATTTGTATGAAGAGATTGTGAAAAACCATAACCTCTAAAAACAAATATGTGCAATAAAAACATTTGACATGACACAGGCCAGATAATAACCTGCCTGGATTTCCTGGTAATGCACCCTGTATATGCATTACCAGGAAATCTTTTTTATTGCCAGTTTTACCGTCCTATAAATACAACTACCGACCTCGGCGGCACAACAGTTTTTCTCTGCAGCTCCATTCCATCATTCTTATTTTTAACTGTTTTTTTACGTTTTTTCCAGCTATTTTTCTTAACAGGAATTTCATAAAACATATCATCATATGTTGTTATTGCCGCATACCATTTCCTGCCATTAGGAAGGAATGGCAGGTCAAATGTCTTCTGTTCCCAGTACATATTAAATATAAAGTAAATTATATCATCTGTCCCGCCACTGGCATCTTCTGCATAATCACCATTTAATAAAATGCCAAGCATCCTGTTATAATTAGAATAATCTGCCCTCCATGCCTGTGTTCCGTGCACTGAAATGCCAGGCATCCCAAGCCCCCTGTTATCTGACTGTGGAAGCCCGCCTTCCTGCCACAGTACATGGTGCTCTTTCCTGAATATAATTAATTTCTTTACATATTCAAGTATTTCCGTTTCACGCTTATTATGTTTCCAGTTAAGCCATGTAACCAGGTTGTCATGGCAGTATGGGTTATTATTGCCAAGCTGTGTATTGCCGAACTCATCACCTGCCAGAATCATAGGAGTACCCTGGCTGCATAAAAGCATAAGAAAAGCATTCCTTATCTGCCCCATACGCCTTTCAATAATTGTCTGCTTCCTTGACTTTCCCTCTGCGCCACAATTCCAGCTATAATTATAATCTGTCCCGTCTCTGTTTCTTTCACCATTAGACTCATTATGCTTTACATCATAAGATACAAGGTCCATAAGTGTAAAGCCATTTACATGTGTAATAAAATTAATTACTGCACAGTCCTGCCTATTGCGCTTAAAGCGTCCAGCAAAACTCCCTGTCATGCCCTCATCACTCTTTAAAAACCTTCTTGCATCATTCATAAAACCTTCGTTATATTCAGCAAGAAATTTACCAGACTGTTTTACGCCAGGGCTCCTTAAAAGTGAACTGTCCCAGGATGAAGCAAGTATTTTTACACCTGAAAGCACCGGGTCTGAAACAAGCATGACAGATGGCATAACTTCATTATTTATACGGAAACCATCAACATGGTAATCCAGCACCCAGTTCCTTAAACAATCAGCCATAAGATATAAATTAGTGCCTGGAATAAAATATATATCCATAAGCACCTCTATGCCTTCTTTATGGAAACTTTTAACAAATTCTTTAAATTCATGTGAAGGATTGTTTTTATCTGCGGCATATGCAGCTTTTGGGGCAAGATAATATGTATTTTCTGCCCCATATCCCCAGTAATTAAGTTTATTGTATTCTTTCTGTATCTCATCAAATTCATAACAGGGAAGCAGCAGGACTGCATTAATGCCAAGTTCTTTTATATAAGGCAGTTTTTCAACAAGCCCTTTATATGTCCCCTTATGCTTTACGCCAGAAGACTGGTGTTTTGTATATCCCCTTACATGGAGCTGGTAAAGTATAGTTTCATTAAAACTCCGCTTAATCTGGCAGTCACCTTCCCAGTCAAATCCCTCTGGGCAAATCCCTCCACGCACAAATTTCTGCCTGCTGACTGCCTTGCCCCATGAAGGTTTTCCATGTATAACCTGTGCATATGGGTCAATAAACTCTTTTCCACCAGCCTCATACATATATTCAAAATCCTGTGACAATACCTGCATAATGCTGCGCCTGTCTTCTTTGTTATTATTTATTCCAGTAATTACCACAAAATATACCCCGCCCCTTTTAAACTCTTCTGTAAGTGGGATTATACAAGCGGGTTCTTTTCTTCCGATATAGTAAAATTTTAACTTACAGTTTATTTCATCTGGAAGGTATACAGAGAACTGCACGCCTGTGGCTGCCTTTATTACACCAAAAGACAATGTATCACCTGGTTTTATGTTAAAAAGATTATTCCCTTTCTCCATATTCTCTCCTTAAAATCCAGGCGGATATCTGCAATCCGCTCCGTTGCCTTTAACTTGTACCGTCATAAACCAATGTATCTACATAATCTGTTTCCAGGAAAAATATCCTGCCATATAAATGGCAAATAACATTGAGGAAACAGCCACCACCATATTATAAAGTTTTGGATGCCTGCCAAGCATCTCCCCAAGAATAATAAAAAGCGGAAATGCACAGGACATATAACGTCCTCCACTAATAAGAAATGTTACTGAGTAATTAACAAGTGTATAAACAAATAAAAATGCAGTGTACTTAAGTGGATGCCTGCGGAGTCCGTAAAACAGCAAAATCATTGTTACTGCAAATAAAACAAGTTCTGGAATCCATATAGAAGCAGCCATAGTATTCTGTGTGCTTTTCTCAAAGGCATATCCCCATATTTCACTTAACGCATTTGTAAAATAAGTAGTACCGTGATACCAGTGTTCTTTCTGGTATACTGAAAACTGGAACGGGTTTCCCTCCACCTTATAATTAATATAAAAATATACTAAATTGCCAGCTGGAATTAAAAACAGGCATATCCCTTTTGTAAAAATAAGTTTTATAAATTCTTTTCCCTTTTTTTGTTTAATCATTTTAAATGGCTTGTAATATACAAAAAACTCAACACCTGCAACACCAAACAGCAGCACACCCTGTACCCTGCAAAGTGAGCATAGTATGCCTGTAAGTCCTGTTGCAAGCCAGTTATGCTTTTTTACAAAATAAAACCCAGCCATCATTGTACATAAAAACAGGCTTTCTGTCATCATGCCGCCAAAGAAAAATGAAAATGGATACACAGATAAAAGAACAAGGGATTTCCATGCTGTCCTTTTCCCATATTCTTCTGATACCAGTGCATAAAAGAAACATGCCCCTGCCGCATATGCCAGGCACGAAAGCACAAGACATGCAGCTTCCCAGTCCCGTATTACCACATGTAATGCCCTTAAAAGCCAGGGATACAACGGGAAAAATACAAGGAACAGATGCTGCCCGTTTTCTATACACCCTTCATAGCCCTTTTTAGCTATATCTATATAATTCGGCGCATCCCACCTGTTCCACGCAGACAGGAAATCTGAAAAACCAAATGCTGTTTCATCTGAAAATATATTTAGATATACCACACTGGCAATATATACTGCAACCCTGAATATTATAGCCACAACAAATATATAAACAATATCCCTTCTGCTTATGTCTTCTCCCTGGCATGTCCGCTTTTCTGTTATAAAAGCTCCAAGCTTGCCATTAACTGTAACTCCTGACTGGCTTACAAAGCAAATAAACCATGCAATAATAAATACAGCAACTATTGCAGTTAATATTGCTGCCATCTGGAACAACCTCCATATAATAAAATTTTTATATAATTAATAATTATAATACTACATTTTTTCCATTCATGCAAAACATAAGCGGCTGAAAATCATAAAATATTAAGATTATCTTCAAAAAACCTTGCAAAATCGCCATTTTACTGTAAAATAGAAAAGGTTAGAAATAATATAGCATAAAAATAGACGCTTGTGCCTGTGCGCTGCCTGGTACAAAGCTGTTTTACCAATACAAGCAGCGCAGAAATGAGGATTAATATGATACAGTCAGCCAATGTCACATTACGCCTTGGCAAAAAGGCGTTATTTGAAGATGTTAATATTAAATTTACAGAAGGCAACTGCTATGGTCTTATTGGTGCAAATGGCGCAGGAAAGTCTACTTTCTTAAAAATCCTGGCAGGAGAAATTGAGCCAAGCAAGGGTGAAATTATTATTACACCAGGACAAAGGCTTTCTTTCTTAAAACAGGACCATTTCCAGTATGACAGCTATGTTGTGCTTGATACTGTAATTATGGGCAATGAACGGCTTTATGCGATAATGAAGGAAAAAGAAGAAATATATGCAAAAGCTGATTTTACAGAGGAAGACGGCATTAAAGCAAGCGAGCTTGAAGCAGAGTTTGCCGCAATGGACGGCTGGGAGGCAGAATCAGACGCTGCTACTCTTTTAAATGGTCTTGGGATACCTGTAAATATCCATAGCAAAAAAATGTCTGAACTCCCTGCAAATGAAAAAATAAAGGTACTGCTTGCACAGGCACTCTTTGGAAACCCTGATATACTGCTTCTTGACGAGCCTACTAACCACCTTGACCTTGAAGCTATCCGCTGGCTTGAAGAATTTCTTATTAATTTTGACAATACAGTAATTGTTGTTTCACATGACCGTTATTTCTTAAACAAAGTATGTACACATATTGCTGATATTGACTATGCCAAAATACAGTTATATGCCGGCAATTACGACTTCTGGTATGAGTCAAGCCAGCTTATGATTAAGCAGATGAAGGAAGCCAACAAGAAGAAAGAGGAGAAAATCAAGGAACTCCAGACATTTATCCAGCGTTTCAGCGCTAACGCATCCAAATCAAAACAGGCTACTTCACGTAAACATGCCCTTGAAAAAATACAGCTTGATGAAATGAAACCTTCAAGCCGTAAATATCCATATATCGACTTCCGCCCTGACCGTGAAATAGGCAACGAAGTCCTGTCTGTTGAGCATATTTCCAAAACAGTTGACGGCGTAAAGGTGCTTGATGATATCTCATTTATAATCGGGCGTGAAGATAAAGTGGCATTTGTAGGAAGTGGCACAATTGCCAACACTACACTTTTTAAAATACTTGCTGGCGAACTAGAACCAGACAGCGGTTCTTTCAAATGGGGAGTAACAACAAGCTTTTCCTACTTCCCAAAAGACAATACAGAGCTTTTTAACACCAGTGAAACCATTGTAGACTGGCTTATGCCTTTCTCTCCAGAAAAAGACCCAACTTATGTACGTGGTTTCCTTGGACGTATGCTGTTCCCTGGTGAAGACGGCATTAAAAAAGTAAACGTGCTTTCTGGTGGTGAACGTGTACGTGTAATGCTTTCTAAAATGATGATACTCGGTTCTAATGTACTTATTATAGACGAACCTACAGCACACCTTGACATGGAATCCATAACCTCACTTAATAACGGGCTTATCAAATTCCCAGGTGTTGTACTGTTTACATCACAAGACCACCAGTTTATACAGACAATAGCAAACAGGATTATGGAAATAACACCTGGTGGGCTTATTGACAAAATCACAACATATGATGAATACCTTGACAGCGACGAGATGGCACGTAAGAGACAGATACTTATATAACCCTTTTTTTAAATATTTAAAGTTAAATCCCCACCCTGACGGGTGGGGATACCTTTACCTTTGCATGTATGCGGTTATTTTGGTTTTATATTGCTTTATTATTTTTAAGCCTGTATTTATGTACTTTCCTGTAAAATGTTGACCTGCTTGTATTGCATTTCCTCACTGCTTCTGCTGTTGTAATCTTCTTTCGTTCCCATTCTTTTATAATTTTAGGAAAGTCATCCGGCAGCACTATTTCTGGCCTGCCGAATCTGACCCCTTTTTCCTTAGCAGCAATAATCCCCTGCTGCTGGCGTTTTTTTATATTGCCATGTTCTGATTCGGCAACAAATGATAAAATCTGTAGTACAAGGTCTGCAATAAATGTCCCCATCAGGTCTTTGCCGTTTCTTGTATCTAAAAGCGGCATGTCCATTACACATATATCAATTCCTATTTCTTTTGTAAGCATGCGCCATTGTTCCTGTATTTCTTCATAATTGCGCCCAAGGCGGTCTATGCTTAGTATATAAAGCAAATCCCCTTTCTTTATGTTTTTTAAAAGCCTGTTATATTGTGGGCGGTTAAAGTCTTTTCCAGATTGCTTATCAGTATAAATATTAATTTCAGGCACATTTTTTTCATACATTGCAATTAACTGCCTGTCTTCGTTCTGGTCTGCGGCTGATACACGCACATATCCATAAGTTTCTTTCATTATAAGTTCCTCCATTAATATAAAATATTCTATGAATAATATTTTATATTTATAGAGTAAGAACTAAAGGTAATTTTTTATCCTGGTTATGGTAACAATGATTCTGCCGGTTCTGTCCCTTCTGCATCCCCGCCCTCTTCCGGCACTGGCGTATCTGCCGTCTCTGGCGGCATTGAAGGGGATGTTACAGGAAGTTCTTCACTTCCTGCACCTGGGTTTTGCTGGTCTTCATTGTATATGCGCACTTTAATCCTGCTTGTTTCAATTACTGCACATGACTCGTCTAAGTCTTTAATAATTACAGGAAGTGTATAAACACCCTCCACAAGCCCATTACAGTTTACATATGCATTAATATTTGTGCTGTTTATACCATTAAGCACAGAAGCCCTTCCCGATACAAGCAGGCTTACCCTGTCTGTATCACCAGTAATTTCAGCCTGAAGCCCTTTAGAAAGTAATGAAAAACCTATAGAATTTGTATTTATCTCTATATTCTTTTTAATAACCTGTTCAAGCGTAATCCTTATTGAAACATTTTCAAAACCAGCGACAGGCGTTATTCCTTCTGGAAGGTAATCTGATATATAAATGTCCTGTTCAAGTTTTGATGATGCTGTTGTCATCCCTGATATATCTACAGGTATAACTATGGAGGAAATACGTGAAAGCTTTCTTGATGTGCCTGCTATCTCAACTTCTTCTGGAAGACAGTCTGTAGATACATATTCATAACCTTTGGCAGGCTTCCCTGTAATTTTAACTTTAACGGGTACTGCCTTGTCCTCAAGTATCTGTGCAAATACACGTACAACGTTGTTGCTAAAAGAGAGGGTTGCAGATTCAACCTTATTACCATCTTCATCATATGCAACAGGTACCAGTTTTTTTGCAAAATCCTCTGTAGCCCCGTTTACATTAAGTAAAACCCTGACGGATGCAATCTGTCCTACAGCAGATTCACCACCTGCTACCTCAATCATATTAGGTTTGGCAGTACATTCACCAAGTGTATACCCATCTGCTGGCTCACCGCTTGCAACAACGCTTACTTTAACTTGTTTGCTTTCCCTGTTTTCAAGTGATACCCTGAGTACCTGGCTGCACTCCAGAAATACATCAGAAGATAGAATTTTACGCAGTGAAGGCTGTATCGCAACAGCATTTACTGCCGAAAGGTCTGCCAGGTCTGCTGTTGCCCTTATATCAGAAGCACCAAGGCGGTCTACAACACTTTTTTTACCCTTAACCTTAACAACCGCCGTACTGCCCTCAATTACTTCATAAACTTTGTTAACAGAATTTAATACGCTTTCATTAACAGTTTCGACTTCAACATTAAAAGACCTTGTTTTATATGGGTCATCTATATTTATAATAACAGCCCATACAATTATAGCAATAATAACTGAAACCAGTTTTATGCCAGCATTATTTACAAAAAACTTGTGTATTTTGTTGTTTGCCTGGTTTTTTGCTTCCTTGGAAGAAGTATTGTCATTCTCCTTTTTCACCTGAACCCCTCGCTTTCAAATTAAAGCTGAAACGCTTCTTTTTGTCATCTGCAGGATTTCCCTGCATTTCTGCCATTTTCTTTTTCAGAAGTTCCCCGTCAATATTTCTTAAAAGCTTTCCGCCAGTTGCAACAGATATTTTTCCAGTTTCCTCTGAAACTATAATTGTAAGGCTGTCACTTACTTCACTTATGCCAACCCCTGCCCTGTGCCTTGTGCCAAGTTCTTTTGAAAGCCCCAGGTTGTCTGAGAGAGGAAGGTAACATGTTGCTGAAACAATCCTGTTGCCCCTTATAATTACTGCCCCGTCATGAAGTGGTGTATTATGCTCAAATATATTGATAAGAAGCTGGCTGCTTATAGCAGAGTCAATATTTATACCTGTCCTTTCATATTCGGCAAGTGTTATATCTTTTTCGATAATAATAAGCGCACCTGTTTTGACTTTGGCAAGTTCAACAGTTGCTTTTACTATTTCATTTACAGTCCTGTCAGTAAAACGCTTATTTTTATCTTTCTGGTCGTCAAATGGTATTATTGATTTTACAAGATTTTTCCTTCCAAGTTCTTCAAGTGCCCTTCTTAATTCCGGCTGGAATACTATCATAACAGCAGTAATGCCTATTGCTATTGTTTTATCAAATATCCAGAGTATGACACTCATATCAAGCAGGTATGCAAAAAGGTAACATAGGAACAATACAAGTATTCCTTTTACAAGACTCCATGCTCTTGTATTTTTTACCCAGAGAATTATACTGTATATTGCAAATGCAATTATTACTATTTCAAGCAAATCAACTATTGTCATCTTTGGTATAGATAAAAAATAGATGTATTCTTTTAAATCTTCAAAAAATGTACCCATTGCCCCCTCCTGCTGCCTAATCCTTTTTTTCCATTTTCTCTATTTCTTCAATGTCTTCCTTGTCTAGTGACACTTTAAACTCAAAATCATGCCTGGCCGTTGTATCCATGTCCTGTTTTAAACCGCCATCCCCCTCCAGCGGAATATCTGCTGTCTCTTCTCCAGATATCGTTTCCATGACATTTACATCCCTGCCATTATGGGAATTAAACCGCTGTACTTTCTTCCTTGCAGCAGTAATGTTCATTTTGGGCACTGCCCTTACATAATAATAATATTCATCATCTTCAAACTGCAGGTTCTCAGCACCTGAATAATTAAGCGGAAGCCTGAAAAACTGTATAATCCAGGAAAACAGGCATGATATGGCAATCCCGCCTAAAAACTGCATTACATTAACATTTATATCCATAAGGTAATTAACGCCCAGAAACAATATTAAATTAAGGAAAGAACCTGTTAATATTGCTATTTCAAATGAATAGTCTGCTTTCATGTTCCTTATAAAATAAACTGCTATTATTACAACAGCAAATATGCATATTGACACATACATCTGCGTATCTGATGCAAGCTGTTGTATAACAAGTTTATACATATTAACTGAATTATCTGTAGAAGTATTTATTACATAAACAGTATCTAATATAAGGTAATATATTACCGTCCCAAAACTGACAGGCATAACTGAAACAGGCGCTGATACAAGCCCCATAACCAAAGGCACTACATACGGTATATCCAGTGCATATAGCACAGGCATTGATAATATGACAAAACCATGTTTAGGCAAAAACCTTATATACATAAAATATATTGCCGCAAATATCAATGCAGTTGTAATTGCTAAATAACTTGATACATATGCAATCTGCAATACAATAAATACTGATACCAGGAATAAAAGCATCTGTACAGGAAAAACCATTGATATGCAGCCAGCCAGGACCTCCACCAATGTACTGTTCAGCAGCGGGCTGTAACCTATAACCCTGTCTGCTGCATAAAAAGCAATGTATCCAGCAGCAAACCGGAATAACATGTTTAAAACCAGTGAATATTTCTGGTAAAACTTCTGAAAGTGCTCTTTAAACACCAGTAGCTGTATCATCTGCTGTCTCCTTCCCACTGTCTGTATAATACTGTTCAAGACGCTTTAATTCTGTATAATATTTCTTAATCTCTTCACGGCTGCTTTTATATCTGCCAATAAAATAAATATTAGAAAAAAGTATACATATTATTATAATAGAAATATATGGCATAAAAATTTCAATAAACAATTTAGCATAATTTATTGTGACAAAATTCAGGAATATATAATCCATGTTGTATAAAGCTATTAGTGCCAGAACAAGTATATAAGCAATGGAAATATTAAGCACAACTGATAATGTATGCATACGGACATAATCCTTTTTATAATATCCACCTTCATTTATAACCTTTGCGCCAAGTTCACTCTCGTACTGGGCAATTTTAATCATAATACGTGTTTTCTCTTCATTAACCACAGGCTGGAAACCTCCTTAACCAGGCAGAATGTTCAGGCTCTGCCATCTCCAATTCCATATCTAAACATTCATGTATACATTTTCCAATATTGCCATCATCATGGATTAATATAACCTCTGCCCCATAACATCTAAAATATTATCAAAAACCATTTTCCCTCCATTCCTTCTGGTAACATTTATAAATTTATCATATGTTCCATTAAGGTAAATTATAAATGCAATGTACTTATTTAGCATACCACATTTGACACAAAAAAGGAATTGAAAATTTGGTGGGTGACACGTCCGGTTCATAAAATTTCCAGAACACAGGATAACCGGAAATCATAAACATAGGATAATGCAGGCAAAGAAAAAATGCAGGTATACGTAATAACTACAGCCTGCATTTTTAAGTGCATGTTATATTATAGAAGTCCCAATGCTTTTTTTGCAAGCATGTCCGCCATATCATTGTATTTGTCATTTGAATGCCCTTTTACTTTAACAAACCTGATATTTACTTTGTCTTTCAGGCTGTTATAATATTCTTTATAAGCTTTTGTGCCTTCTTTATTAGTTTTCCATTCACCAAGACACCATTTTGCAATGCCTTCATAATCATGGTATATCACGATTTCCCCAAGACCTTCTTCCACAGCATAACGCATAGCGGCTTCAGCACCTTTTATTTCCCCGGCAACATTATGCATACTGGCAAGTGCCGGGTCATTGTCTTTTCCAGAAAAACAGGTTTCTTTGCCATCACGCAGTATAACAACGCCATATGAATATCCACCATTATAAAAACTGCCATCCACATAAGCTTTTACTATATTCTCCCTGCAGGCCTGGCTGCCTGCCACTCCTGCCAAAAAAAATTCCTGTGCTTCTTTTTCAGTTTTAAAGCTTTTATAAATTGCCCCTTTAAAACCGTCAACCTGTGCCTTACATTCCTCCCATGTCCTGTATATGCCATTCTTCCTTCCATTACGTACAACATAATATTTTCCTGCCATAGCCTCTCCTTATATTACATGCACTGCTCTTCAAGCGTTTTAAATAACATTTCCACATCAAAAGGTTTTGACAAAAAACCTGTCATTCCTGCTTCAAATAATTTTTCCCTGTCTTCATGGAACACATTGGCAGTCATTGCTATAACAGGGACTTTCTTTGCATCTTCCCTGTCCATCTCCCTTATTGCCTTTGTTGCCTCTATGCCATCCATAAATGGCATACATATATCCATAATGACTGCATCAAAATGCCCTATGGCAGATGAACTAAAAATATCAATGCCTTCCCTGCCATTTCCTGCACATACTGTATTTATATCAGAATTTTCCAGTATAAGCTTTATAAGGTCTGTATTTACAGGATGGTCTTCACATAAAAGCACTGTCATGCCAGCAAGTTTATTTCTGTTGCTTTTCTTCACATTTTCCGTCTTGTCTGGCATATTTTCTGCTTTTTTGACAGGAAGGTATACAATAAACTGCGTGCCTGCATTTTCCTCTGTTTCAAGTTCAATAAAGCCATCCATCATATCCACAAGGCTTTTAACAATAGAAAGTCCAAGACCTGTGCCCTCCATTCTTGTTACAGCCCTTGTCTCATCCTGGGAATATGGGTCAAATGCCTTTTTGGCAAACTCTTTGCTCATTCCAGAACCATTATCGCATACTGTAATTTTACAGTTACAGCTCTTAACGGTTTTATCCAGAAATTCAGCAATAAGCTGGACTGTGCCGCCATTGTGGGTAAATTTTATTGCGTTTGAAAGCAGGTTTAAAAATATCTGCTTAAATCTCAGGCTGTCTACATATACTATGCCATTATAGCCGCATTTTGATGTATCTGCTACCAGCCTTATGCCTTTTTTATCTGCCTCTGCCTGTATTGAATTAATAACACTTTCCAGAATGCCATTCCATTTAACATAATCAGGAATAAGGGTCATTTTATGGCTTTCTATCTTACTTAAATCAAGTGTAGAATTTATAAGCTGTACCAAAAATTCACCTGATGTTTTTATTTTCTCAAGGTATTCATCCTTTTCCTCTATACTGTTGCTTTCTATTGCAAGGTTAGTAAAACCTATCACACCGTTAAGCGGTGTCCTCATATCATGGCTCATATTTGATAAAAAGACAGTTTTAGCCTCATTTGCCCTTTTTGCATCTTCAAGGGCATCAGAAAGCATTTTTTCTTTTTTCTGCTCTTCATGTACTGTATCAGTAACATCTTTTTTAGCTATAATTACAAGATTATGCGCCCTGTCAAGCCATCTTATGCTTATTTTATAACGTCTGTCAACACCATTTACAACCCTGCCATAATAAAAAACATATTCTGATGAATCTGATAGTTTCTTTTTTATAACTTTAGAATCCAGGTTTTCTAAAAACTCATCTCTGCGGTCTTCTGAAACTCCTGGTATATTATAGAAAATCCTGCGCATTGTGGTGCTGAATTCACCATTACGTCCATAACTGCCTGTATCCAGGTACATATCTGGCTCTGAGGTAATACAGCAGAAGTACCTGTTTTTTTCAATATCTACACAAAGTATTGATATAAATTCTGTAGAAGCAATGTTCTGGAATGCAGTCCCTGTAAGGATTTCTATTGTTACATCTTCTTCTATTGCAAAAACCACTATGTCATTTGTATACGGATTTTCTTTCATTGTTACATTAAACCGCACAAAAAGAGTACCAGTCTTATCATTAAGGCTGAACGGCATCTGGGTAGTAAATGTCCTTTTGCCAGAGTTATACATAGATAACATTTTTTTCCTGTTAAAAATATTAGAAAATGTATCCATGGATTTTTCATTTCTTAGCAAATACTCTATCTTTTCATAACATTCATCCAGTGACATGCCAACTTTAATAATTCCTGACAATGTTTCACCTTTCATGCACTCTACGCAGTTTTTATTTAAGTTATAACGTATTATACATGCATATCCGTCATAAAATGTACTAAGCCTCATAATTTCCTCATTATAAAGCTTGCTTAAATTCATGGCAGTTTCCTTGCCAAGTTTCCTGCTTTCTGCAAGTTCATCTTCTATTTCTTTCTGCTTGCTTATATCAACAAATGTACAGAACACATAAACAGAACCATCTTCCTGTTTTAATGGCATACAGCTTCCATAAAACCATACATATCTGCCTGTAGCAGCATCTATCCTGCGGAAATTACATTCAGAACTTTCCCCTTTATCAAATGCAGTATTTAATACATGCTCCGCCTGTTCTAAATCATCTGGATGTATTCCATTAAATATATTTTCTTTTTTTAAATCTTCAAGCCCTTTTCCTTCACCACAAGCCAGTTTTACAACAGACGGGGTTGCTGTCACTAACACAACCCCGTCTGCTGTTTTCTGGCAGACCGCACTTCCACATACGGTATCATTACCAGATTCATATAACATATTTTTATTCCCTGTGCATTGAGAAAGAAGCCATATCATAGTTTTTAAGGTTCTCTGTTATGCTTCTTGCATCTGCTGTTTCTATCATGTCATCCCTGCTCTTTTTAAACTTAGGATATACACCATATGAGCTAGGACCGCCTACACATCCGTTTTCACAAGCCATTCCTTCTATAAATTCTTCTTTAAGCCTGTTTACTTTAAGCTGTAACAACGCTTTTTTGCATTCTTTAGCGCCGCTTACCTGGCATACTGAAATTGCAGAACCATCACGGCCTGTTTCATTAAGGTATTCTACTACTGAAGCTGTTACACCACCTGCATTGCCATATTTCTTACCAAATTTGCTTGCTTCCTGGTATCCATCCACATCATCAAAATGTTCAGTGTCAACTGCAAGCATTATTGCATGGAGCTCACTAAATGCAAGTACAGCATCTGCATTGCCCTCTATCTTCTGGTCAGCAATTTCCGATTTTTTAGCTATGCAAGGCCCTATAAATACTGTATATGCATCAGGCTCTTTTGCCTTAATCATTCTTGATACAGCGCACATAGGTGAAACCGTTGTTGAAATAAGGTCTGCTGACTCTGGGAAATGCTTTCTTATCATATTTACAAATGCAGGACAGCAGGATGTTGTCTTTCTCTCACCTTTTTCATGTGCTTCCCACCATTCTTCCGCTTCGCTTGATGTTGTCATATCACCACCAAGCCCTACTTCTACCATATCCGTAAAGCCTGTTGCTATAAGTGCTTTGCGCCAGCTTGCCATTGTAATTCCATTTTCAAACTGGCCTTCAATAGCAGGCGCAACAAGCGCATAGACTGGCCTGTCTGATTTAATAGCATTAATTACATCTACAATATATGTTTTAGAACCTATTGCCCCAAAAGGACATTTATGTATGCACTGTCCGCATTTAATACATTTTTCATCATCAATAACAGAAATCCCATGTTCATCATATGTAATTGCATCTACCGGGCAGCTTGATTTGCATGGCCTCTTTAAATGAACAATAACATGGAATGGACATGCTTTTGCACACATGCCGCACTCACGGCAGTGGTTAGGGTCAATCCTTGGATGCTTCCCATCCATTTTAATTGCATTAAACTTACATGAATTCATACATGACTTGCCAAGACAGTTCTGGCAGTTATCAGTAATAATATAACTTGCTATAGGGCAGTCGGCACATGCAGACGGGATTACCTGTATTACATTGCCATCATCCTTTTCACCAGGTGCTTTGCCTTCTGCAAGTTTCACACGCTGCCTTATAATTTCACGCTCTTTATAAATACAACAGCGGAATTCAGGCTCAGGGCCTGGTATAATTCTATATGGGATATTATCCCTTTCTTCCTCAAGCTTTCCTTCAAAAGTAAGCTTCGCAACCATATTTAAAACATCATGTTTTAAATTAATAATTCCTTCATCAGCAAACATATGCTTTCCTCCTCTAAAATTTTTCGTAATGCACAAAACAACCTGGATTTAGTATATACTATTTTTCTTACGGACGCAAGGTTTCCGGCGTATGGCAATTTTATTCAGACAAACGGAAGGTACAGTAATATTTAAAAACATATTGCCATTATCCATACCCACGATTTCACAATAATAGCATGAAAAAAACCTTACACTTTATAAAAGACCAGACTATTACAATATATGCCGTGGATAGCAGAATAATTTTCCACCTGCCAGTTATGGTTATTCTGGGATTTTACTGTAAATTTACGGTGACAGGTTTCACGTGCCAGATGCCAGCATATTCTGGCTCTGGCACAAGAAACCGTCCGTTCTTACACAAAACCAGAATAACCAGTAACACTACATAATCATACGGGCAGCTCCATATATTCCTGCATCATTGCCAAGTTCTGCAAGACGGAACTCTTTGCCCTTTAATGCAAACATTACATTTTTCTCATATTCACCACGTATTACATCTATTACAACCTGTCCGTTTTTAGATACACCTCCGCCTATTACAAACGCTTCTGTATCAACTACTGCTGCCACATGTGAAAGACCAAGCCCAAGGAACTGTGCAAATCTTTCTACAACTTGTCTGGCAAGTTTGTCGCCTGCTTTATATGCGTCAAATATTTCCTTGCCTGTAATTTTTTCTGTTTCAAACTGCCTTAAATAAGACTCTTCTTCTGTACTGCTTATAATTTCCCTTGCATGACGCATTATTGCTGTTGCAGAAGAATACTGTTCAAGGCATCCCCTGCCTCCGCAGCCGCATGTGTTTGTTTCATGTGGGTTTACTTTTAAGTGCCCTATTTCACCAGCAGCGCCGTTGCAGCCTGTAACTATTTTCCCATTATGGATAACACCGCCGCCAACACCTGTCCCAAGTGTTACCATAACTATGCTGTTAAAGCCTTTGCCGCCGCCACGCCACTGTTCGCCAAGTGCTGCTACATTTGCATCATTGCCAGCCTTAACTTTTGTAACCCCTGTAAGCCTGCTTAATTCATCAGCAACGGAGAAAATGCCCCATCCAAGGTTCGCACATTTAAGCACCCTTCCATCCTCTGTTACAGGGCCTGGGACACCTATGCCTATGCCAGTTATATCCTCTGCAGTGATATTTTCTTCACTATTTTTATCTTTAATGGAGGCAGCAATGTCTGGAAGTATATGTGCACCATTGTCCTCTTTCCTTGTAACAATTTCCCATTTAGTTATTATATTGCCTTCCCCGTCAAAAAACCCCATTTTAACAGTAGTGCCGCCTAAGTCAATCCCATAAATATACTTTCCCATTTAGTTATTGTCCCCTTTCATTTTACACAGCCACAAAGCTCATTAATGTCTTTTACACCATTCTTCTCCATAAATTCCGCTATTCCATCTATTATCTCCATTGTAACAGCAGGATTGTGGAAATTGGCTGTGCCAACGGCTATCATACATGCTCCTGCCATTATAAATTCAAGCGCATCCTCCGCACAGCTTATGCCTCCCATGCCAAGCACAGGAATTTTTACTGCATGTGCTGCCTGGTACACCATCCTTAATGCAACTGGCTTTATAGCAGGGCCGGACAGGCCGCCTGTCTGGTTGGCAAGCGCAAATGTCCTCTTATTAATGTCTATTTTCATACCTGTAAATGTATTGACCAGCGAAACCGCATCTGCACCGCCTGCTTCCACTGCCCTTGCCATTTCTGCAATATCTGTTACATTAGGGCTTAACTTCATGATTACAGGCTGTTTTGCATGTTGCTTTACCTGGTCTGCCACCTGCCTTGCAAGTTCCGGGTCCTGTCCAAATGCTATGCCTCCAGCCTTTACGTTAGGGCAGGAGATATTGATTTCAAGCATATCAATATCTGTGGCAGCAAGTCTTTCTACTACTTCTATATATTCTTCAACAGTCCTGCCGCATACATTTACTATAATTTTAGTATCATACTGTTTTAAAAATGGTATATCCCTTTCAATAAAAAGGTCTATGCCAGGGTTCTGGAGACCTATTGCATTTAGCATTCCCCCATATGTTTCACATATGCGTGGTGTCTGGTTACCCTGCCACGGCACACTTGACACGCCTTTTGTAGTTACCGCACCAAGCCTGTTTAAATCTACAAAATCTTTGTATTCTGTCCCTGACCCAAATGTACCTGAAGCCACTGTTACAGGGTTTTTCATTTCTATTCCTGCAAAATTAACCGAAAAGTCCATTCTCTACCTCTGTATATATTAATTCCTAAAATTCAATTTCCATTGCATCAAATACAGGCCCGTCCTTGCAAATCCTTTTGTTGTTTACATTAGTATGTGCATCTTTTTCTTTGGAAATGCATACACATCCAAGACATGCACCTATGCCGCATGCCATCCTCTCTTCAACCGAAATCTGTGCCTTTATGCCATTTTCTGCCGCATAAGCCTTTACACCACGCAGCATTGGCAACGGGCCGCAGGCATATATTATATCTGCTTTAATCCCATAATGGCGGACTGCATCTATTACATTGCCTTTAACTCCCTCACTTCCATCTTCTGTTGAAACATATACATTGGCATATGGAAGGAAATCTTCTTTTAAAAACATGCTGTTATCCCTGTAGCCAAGAACTGCAGTTACCTCACCTTTAACTGTTGCAGCAAGCCCAAGCATTGGTGGTATGCCAATCCCACCGCCTATAAGAAGCACTTTTTCCCCTTTCCCTGCATGCCTGGTATCAAAGCCATTGCCAAGTGGTGCAATTACACTAATGCTCTCCCCAGCTTCCATATGTGAAAATTCTTCTGTGCCCTTCCCTGCAATGCGGTATACCACCCTTAACATGTTTCCAGGTGCATTTATTTCACATATGCTTATTGGCCTTGGCAAAAGCCTGCTGCCATCACCGCTGTACATAGATATAAACTGCCCTGGGACTGCCTCCCCTGCAATCCCTGCATCTTCCGGGAAGCCAAGCCACATGCTGTAAACGCCTTCTGCAAGTTTTACCTGGTTTTCAATACGTGCTGTGCATTTCCTTTTATCAGACATATAAATCCCCCATGCCGCTTTTTGCGGCCTGTTTCCAAACTTTTTATAAAATGCTGTTAATATCTTCTATCATGTCAATAACGGCCTGCCTTGAGGCATCTGCATAATTTTCTGCACCAAACTTTGAATATTTCTCCTGTTTATAAGCAGCAATAATCCCTCTTGAAGAATTAACTATTGCCCCAAGCCCGTCATCATTAAAATATGCCTTTAAATCTTTTGCAGTACCGCCTTGTGCGCCATATCCTGGCACCAGTATATAATTGTGTGGAAGGACTTTCCTAAGGGCTTTTCCCATTTTCGGGTAAGTTGCACCAATTACACATCCAACATTGCTATAGTCCCCGTCCATACAGCCCTCACCCCATTCTGCAACTTTCCTTGCAACAAGTTCATATAAAGGCATGCCATCAAATATCTTGTCCTGGAATTCACCACTTGAAGGGTTTGAAGTCTTAACAAGCACAAATATCCCTTTATTTTCTTCATTGCAGACATCCAGGAACGGGTTTACCCCATCGCTGCCAAGATATGGGTTTACTGTAATAAAATCTTCATCAAACCCATAATATGATTTGCTTCCTACATGTACTTTACCAAGATGCCCTGCTGCATATGCGGCTGATGTAGAGCCTATATCCCCACGTTTGGCATCACCAATTACTACCAGCCCTTTTTCCTTGCAGTAAGCAACTGTTTTATGGAATGCATTTATGCCTGGCACACCAAACTGCTCATACATTGCAATCTGTGGTTTTACGGCAGGTACAAGGTCATAAATTGCATCAGTAATATCTTTATTAAACTGCCATACTGCCTCTGCTGCACCCTCAAGTGTCTCCCCGTACTCTTCAAATGCTTTCTGCTGTATATGTGCTGGCACATAATCTAACATTGGGTCAAGCCCTGCTACAACAGGTGCATTTTTCTTTGTAATTTCTTCAATTAATTTTTTAACCAACTCTGTCCCTCCTTTAGTGCATATATAATCTGGCTGTCAGCTGTATAAATCATATACAATTTTCCCGTCTGTAAATGTTTTTTCAACCCTGCCATATACTTTCATGCCATTAAATGGCGTATTTTTACCTTTTGACACAAATGTGCTGCTGTCAATTTCATATTCTGTATTAATGTCAGCAATAACAAGGTCTGCTGCCTTTCCTGGTGCAAGGTTTCCTTTGTCAATGCCTATAACCTTTGCAGGGTTTACACTCATTTTACTTATAAGCTGGGACAGTGTAAGATAACCACCCCTTACAAGTACTGTATAACTAATTGCAAATGATGTTTCAAGCCCCACAATGCCAAATGGTGCTTTTAACATTGACTGTGCTTTTTCCTCTGCTCCATGCGGCGCATGGTCTGTAGAGATTATATCTATAATCCCCTCCTTTAGCCCGTCCTTTAATGCATTAACATCTGCCCTGCTCCTTAATGGGGGGTTCATCTTAAACCTTCCGTCATCTTCTGTAATCTCATCATCAGACATTGTAAAATGATGTGGGCAGGCTTCAGCAGTAACAGAAAGCCCCTGCTTTTTGGCCATCTCTGTTAAACGGACGCTGTCCGCCGTGGAACAATGGCATAAATGCAGCCTGCAGCCTGCTTCCTTGGCTAAAAGTATGTCCCTTGCCACAATTACATCCTCGGCAGCATTAATTATTCCCGGCAGCCCAAGTTCTTCTGATTTAGCGCCATAGTTCATAACGCCGCCGTCTAAAAGGCTTGTATCCTCACAATGTGAAAATACCGGCATCCCTGCCTCTGCTGCTTCATGCAGCGCCTGCCTGAAAAGCCATGAATTTAATACAGACTTGCCATCTTCACTTATTGCAACTGCCCCTGCCTCCTTCATGCCTGCAATGTCTGTAATATCCACACCATCCTGTCCACATGTTATTGCACCTATTGGCAGTATATGGACAGGTGCATCTTTTGCCCTTTCACGCAAATGCATTACCATTGCAGGAGAATCAATTACAGGGTTTGTATTTGGCATAGGGCATATGGTTGTAACACCGCCCTTTGCAGCGGCCTGCGCCCCTGTCATGATGGTTTCTTTATATTCAAAACCTGGTTCCCTTAAATGTACATGCAAATCAACAAAACCTGGCATTATATACTTGCCAGAAGCGTCAATAATTTTTGCCCCTGTTGCAGAAGCACTGTTTCCACTGGTATTTCCTGAAACTTCCAGAACCTTGCCGCCAGATATTAAAATATCCATCTTGCTGTCAATATTATTAGCAGGGTCAATAAGATGCCCGTTTTTAATTAAATATTTATCCATTCCAGTACCCGTCCTCCAGCATACATAATAACTTATTTCTTTATATGCAGAGGGCATCTGTTAATTTCCTTAACAGATGCGCCTCTTATTAATTAATATAACTCTGCCTCTTCCAAATCTTCAAGCATATGTTTATTATTTATATACTCTTCAAAATCTATGCCTTCAATCCATTTTGCATCATTTAATTCTTCTGAGAGAATAACATTATCTTCATCAGTCAGGCACAAGTATGAAAGACCTAAGCTGCATTCTGAACCAAGCATAAATGTCCATGTATATAAAATCCTGTCTATAAATGCAGTAATACCTGTCTGTTCATGTATTATCCTTATTACAGCTTCATCAGGCGGCTCACCAAACTCTGCTTCACCATCAATAAATTCCCATTTATATGGGTCTGATATATTGTCATCAAACCACTTCTGTACTACAAGGAATTTACCATCCTTTTTAACAATGCCTTTAACTAAAATCCTGTATTTCTCCATAAAACCAATGCCTCCAGACCAAACATTATTTTGCGGTGATATATCCTTTTGCCTTAAGCAGTTCTGCTGTAAGGACACCACCGCCTGCTGCGCCACGCACTGTATTATGTGACAGCCCGACGAATTTATAATCAAATACTGTATCTTCACGCAGCCGTCCAAGTGATATGCCGAACCCATTTTCATAATTAACATCAAGTGTTACCTGTGGGCGGTTCTCCTCGTCAAGATACTGTATAAAGTTCTTTGGTGCATTTGGAAGTTTTAACTCTTGTGGAAGCCCTTTAAATTCCCTCCATATTTTTATAATCTGTTCTTTGGAAGGCTTGTTTCCTTCTTCAAAATCCATAAATACTGCTGCTGTATGGCCATCCAGCACAGGTACACGTATACACTGTGTTGTAATAACCGGTGAAGATGCTTTTACAATTACGCCATCCTCAATATGTCCCCATATACGGAGCGGCTCCTGCTCGCTTTTCTCTTCTTCACCACCAATAAATGGAATAATATTGCCTTCCATCTCAGGCCACTCTTTGAATGTCTTGCCAGCACCAGAAATTGCCTGGTATGTTGTTGCAACTACTGTCTTTGGGATAAACCCTGCTTCTTTGAGTGCATGAAGTGCAGGTGTATAACTTTGTATAGAACAGTTTGGTTTAACAGCTATAAATCCCCTTTCAGTACCAAGGCGTTTCTTCTGGCTGCTTATTACTTCAAGATGCCCAGGGTTAAGCTCTGGGACAACCATAGGAACATCAGGGGTCCATCTGTGGGCGCTGTTATTTGAAACAACTGGAGTTTCTGTTTTAGCATACTCTTCTTCTATCTTCTTAATCTCATCTTTAGACATATCTACTGCACTAAAGACAAAATCCGCCTCTGAAGCGACACTCTTAACATCACTGACATCTTTAACGATAATATCTTTAACTGATTCTGGCACAGGGGTCTGCATCTTCCAGCGGCCGTCTACAGCCTCCTCATACCTTTTTCCAGCGCTTCTTGGGCTGGCAGCTATAACAGTTACTTCAAACCAAGGGTGGTTCTCTAATAATGAAATAAATCTCTGTCCTACCATTCCAGTACCGCCAAGGAT
>CAJTXH010000033.1 GCA_910580005.1 uncultured Lachnospiraceae bacterium
GACCGTAACGTCTTCTGTTTTTAAATACCATGCTCCCGTCAAACAGCCATGTGCCATCAAAAACAAAACCGCCCCAGAATGGTATTGCCATCCTGGTAAGTACATTTTTTAAAACAACTTTTTCTAAATCCTTATTGTCAATGACAGCCGAATAAACTATGGCATCAAGCCATGACCTTGTATTTTTAACCAGTTTCAAAAATTTTAAAAAAATATTTACTTCTTCCTGGCTTGCTTCAATCCCGATTACTGGTTTAAAATAAAACGGTCTGCCGCCATACTCAAACCACTCTTCTATCCTTCCCCATCCGAACACGGTTGATAACAGTCCCTCAATGGCTTCAGGTGTACCAGCAGTCATATACCAGGTTAATGTATTCCTTACAAGCTGCTTTTTCTTTTCAATGTCCAGGTTACTCCCATAAAACTGTGTACGTAGTTCTGCTGCCATTAAATCTATTATTTCTTCTGGCTGTGCATCAAGATTTGAATAAATATAAAGACGCCTGCTGTATTTATACAGCAGGCGGCAGCCCTGCTGGAGTGCATAGCTTAACGCCTGGACTTCTGGTTTTTTTGCAATATTTTCTGGCAGTATGTCTGATATCTGCCCGTCAAAATAACTAACCATCCTCAAGCCCTCCGTATAAAACTTTTACCCCGTTGCATTCCGCCTTGGACATCCCATCTGCAGCCATAAATACAGGTGCCCTTACAACTGCCCTTTTAGCACCTGCATTTTTTATACGGCAGACCAGTTCATCAGGGTTTATGTCCCTGCCAACTTTTGAAGCCTGCCAGCTTTTATATTCTTCCACTGCCATGCTGACCTGTTCCTGTATTGCTGCCACCATGCTGCTGTCACTTGAATTTATGTAATATGTGAAATCTATTCCATACCCAGTAATATCTGGTTTTTTAACCTGCACACAGTCCGTAAGCGGACGTCTTCCCCTCTGGCTTACATATTCCTGGACTGCCTGCACCATGCTGTCTGTTGGCATTGTGCCGTCTGCCATAATAAAGCGTATATCAACAATACCAGGTGAAGGGCTTGTAACTTTTACATCCCCTATATCCGGGCTGTAATCCTTTACCCAGTATTCATATGCGTCATCAGGACCTGCTGTTGAAAAACTTGAAGGGGCAAGGTAAACCCTCTCTGCCAGGTTCTGGTCATCTTCTATGCTAGTCCCACCTTCACTTGCTGCTGTGTTTGAAACCGAAGCAATAAAACCAACAGGGTCAGCCAGGGTATCAATTTCGCCAATTGCATAACCATTCCCGACAATGCCTGCTTCTGTACATTCTGCCATGACTATGGTTTCTGTTTCACCTGCAGGTATCTCCGCATACTCTGTTGTAGCAAAATAAATTTCATTTGCAGCCGTTACTTTTGTACCTGCAGGTATTCCTGTTGCAGCCTCTCTTTCCACGGAAAGCGTAAATTTAACTGGCACATGTGCATGTTTCGGCTGGTTTCTTGTAATCCGTTTAAGTGCTGCTATATTATCCAGGTATCCGTCATATGCGTATTTAAGGAAATTCATTTTCCCCGCCTTGTCCACATTCTGCAGTCCCTGGTATAAAAGCTGTGCACAGCTTAAAAGTATAATGCGGTAAGGGTCTGCTTTTGACAGCTGTATTTTCTTGCCTGTGGCTTCCTGGTACCCGGCCACAAAATCTGCCAGAAGAGCACCCTGTATATCTTCAAGTGTAAGGTTGTCTATAAAACTTATATCTGGCAGGCTGTCTATTGTATCCAGGTTTTCCGGCATATCCAGGCACCTCCTTTATCATTCATCTTCCCAGTTTCCATCTTCTTCTGCATCCTTTAACCCTATAGTTACCACAGGGGTCATATTCCCGTCTTCTGTACAGCTGAAAGAAATGTCTAAAATTTCAGCCCTGCTTTCATATTCTTCTGTTTTCTCTATTACTTCCAGTGCAAACAGGTTCTGTGCTACATTAAGTGGGTAACTTTCAAAAGACTGGTCAAGCCCGAAACGGCGGTCTCCTGGGCATGTGCCCTCTGCAGTACTGTAAAGGCATCCAAGGTTTCTCTGTATTTCTTCAAGCACTGTAGCAGTAAGATAATTAAAACTGCCAGCCAGTATTTCTGGTTTATTAAACATACGGCATCCCCCTTACAGGTACTCTTCCAGTGTCAGGTCACATACAATCCTGGCTGTTTCACCCCTGTTTAAAATTGTTTCCCAGCTTTCCCCCATTTCAGTTATTACAAATTTATGCTTCCCAACCCTCTTTTTCCCGATAACAACTGTCTGTGGTTTTCCTGTACGTACCAGATTTTCTATTTTATCCACTGTCTTGCGTGGCTTTACACCATGCATTGCATCCAGTACAACAGTAAATGTTATGCTGTCTGCATCAGGGCCTAAAAATTGTTTTTCAGGTTTTTTCCCTGTCCTGGGATGTGATGCCCAGCGTCCCTTTACTGTCCGCTGCATTTTTGTAAAATTCAGTATCCTTTTGTCACTGGTTTCAAATATTATCCCTTTTCCAATATTCCCTATAGCCCCAGAAGAAGAACCATTAATTTTTCCAGCCACTATTTTTGGGGCTGCCCCTGTAATCTTCCCTGTAATTGTCTTTGCCATCCCTGTGCCTCCTATGCCATATCGAGCCTCTTTTTGATTGCCCTTATATCAGCCATAAGCCCTGCTGCCGTAAAACTGCCATTATCATCTGCTGATGTAAATTCAAGATGCCCTGCTGATATGTTTAACACACCTGTACCAGCATTATAATCAAATGAAGCACCTTCCCCCAGGTGTTTATGGTATGTACTGTGTCCCCTGGCAGGATTTCCTTCATTCCAGTACGTACCAAGGATTATTCCCATTTCACTTCCGTTGCTAAGATGTACAACAAGGACTTTTGCACCAGTTTCAGGCACCTTATATTCCCCGTTAAACGTTGCAAACGGTAGCATCTGCGTAACATCACCATCCCTGTCATTATAAAGGACACTTGCCATTCCTGTTTCCTTGTCAAAACTGTTTATAGTGCCAATCCTGTTACCGCCTTTGTCCATATCACTTGCCTCCCAGGTTATGCTTTCTTTATGCTGCTTCCTGCACACCAGCCGAGCCGTGTGCCCCCTTTACGCCTTGAGATGCCATACTGGTACTTATAGCTGCTTCCAAGCACCTGTGTAATATACATCTTTTCATTGCTGTAATGTTTTGCGCTGCCGCCATTGCCTCCCCAGTAGGCAGAACCGTTTACTGTAACCCTGTCGCCTGCATTTAAAACTGTTTCTTCTGTTTTTTTTGCGCCTGCCCCTTTTTTTGCTGTTTTCTTCTGCGCTGCAGTCTTGTCTTTACTTCCTGCTGTTTTTATCGCAGAAACCTGGCTTATGGGCTTCTGGCATTTATGCATCTCTAAATCCATTGTATAACCGCTGTCTGCCTCAAGGTTATGGATAACCTGGTCAACAAAGTATTTCCCGCTTAAATGCCCAAGCCCTGTTATTTTAACAGTACATCCTGCTGCAATACGTATATCTGCCATAATTGTGGCTGTCATTACAGCCGCCTTTTCATTTTCGGCATTTACCCTTGCGCAGGCTTTTAACTGTGCTTCCTTGAGGCTTTCAGCCTTTTCAGTTATGTTTAATATACGCTTGCCACTGCCAACAACACATTTTATCTCCTCGTCATCTTTTCCGCTTGTGTATTTTATTGACGCACCTGTATATGTACCTGTTATTGTGGTGTTGTAAGACCAGTTCTGCAGGTCTGCTTTTTTAATTACTGCAACAGGCTTTTTTGCTTCAAATTCTGCCTTGTCATAAATTACAATCCTGCCACAGTAAATTTTTATCCCCATGCCATAATCTTTACAGCATTTCTTTAAAAAACTGCTGTCAGTTTCATTATTCTGCTCTATAGTCCCGAGTGTTACTGTGCCACCTGTGTAATCAAGTTTAAGATGGTACCTCTTAGCTATTTCTGATGCCACTTCCTTAAGCACAGCCTTTTTCCATGTCCTGTTCCTCTGGGTGCAACGGAAAGCATTCCCGTCTGGTACAGACACACCGCCAATTGTACATGTAAGTTCTGGCCCACTGTAGCTTATGTCATCAATACAGAATTTCCCACAGAAGAAACTTTTCTTCTGTCCTGCCTTATCCCAGCTTTTTTCTATGATTTTAGCTGTGAGCTTGTCACCTTTCCCAGGCATCCACCCTTTAGCCCAGCGCAGGTCTGTATTGGTTAACGTTATGCTTATTGTGTCGCTTTCCCCTGATGCAGGGTCTGTGTATGTGAAACCCCCGTTATATTCTGCCACTACGGCAGCAGGACGCTTCTTTGTCCCGCCTGCCTTTTTAGATTTTATTTTCTTTGAATATTCTACTTTTGCAGACACCTGCCTGGGTGTGTCCTTTTTTACCATCATTCCCCATCCACCTCATCTTCGTCACTGTAATCATCATATGGGTCAGTTTCTTCATCACTGTCTTCTGTGCCATCACGCCATGGTGGCAGCTCCATGCTGCTTTCTTCTGGCACATCCGGGGTTTTTAATACAGCCCCGGATGGAAAAACCAGTACATCCAGATGCGGATAGTTGTTTTCCATTAAAAAAGATGTGTATTTCTCACTGCCATATACCTTAAAAGCTATACTGTCCCATGTTTCACCTTGTATTGTGGTGTATGTGCCAGACACAGCACACCTCCTATAACTCTTTTCTTTTTAAATCTTTTTCATACTGTTTCATCATCTTTTTAAACTCTGACATGCTTGTGTGCCCTGCTTCTATGGCATCCTGTTTTGTTGCGCTGCCATAAAGGTTATATACAGGGCTGTACTGGATATTTACCCCTCCTGCACCAGCAAGTTCTGGTCTGCTCCTGGTGTTATCCTTTGAACCTTTTAATTTTTCTAAAAGCATATTAATGACGGAACTTCCATCATGCACTGCAGTGGCATTGTTTAAGATATCTTTCATTTTTGCCCACAGGGTATCAAGTGGCAGCACTGCTTCCGGTCCTGCTTCACCTACGCCCTGGAAGCCTGATGCCGTATTAAATATAGTGGGTCTGTCAAAAATGCCACCTGCAGCATTCCATGCCACATTAAACCCAGGGACTTTTACATTCCCGCCTTTTCCGTAAGACTCAGTTTTATAATCCACAGAAATAACAGGCAGTTTTGGCTTAGGGATAGTGATTTCCATATTTTCAAATGCCGATTTTACTGCATTTGCCGCAGAACGTGCTGCATCTGTAACAGTCTGTGTTAACTTCTGCATTGCTGTCTGTGTGCCCTGCTCCATCTGCTTCCACGACCCATCCATTGATTTATTTACTTCTGTCCCAAGGGAAGAAGCCGCCTGTGTTACTGCCTGGCTGTTTTCAGACATTCCTGTACTTATTGCATTTACACCTGAAACGCCTGCACCAGCAAAAGCTTTATCAAGCCCTGACGTGTCTATTGCTGCTGCCCCTATGCCAACGCTGGCTTCTGCAAGGCTGTTATTCATCCCGTCTACGGCTGCCGCCATTCCTGCACTCCCTGCTGCTTCCATTGACGCAGTATCTACCAGGCTGCCTGCATTAACAGATAATTCCGCAAGACCTGTATTAAATCCAGCATTTAAGGCTTTGGCACCTGCATTCCCTGCACTTTCTATATTTGTATTAAAACCTGATGTTTCAGGGTTAAATAATGCCATGCTGCCGTTTAAGCCTGTTGAAAACGCTGTCCCTGCCTGCATCCCTGCTGCTGATGCACCAGAGGTGTCAAGACTATTAAATACAGACGATGCCATATTTCCAGCTGCTGTTGCTGCTGCACTGGCATTGTCTGAAATACCACTTGCGTAGCTTCCAGCCACGGCAGCCCCCTGCCCTGAAGTATCAGGTATATCAGCATCACCACCTGTAAACAGGCTTTTAATAGCATTCCATAAACTCTTGCCTGTACTTACTATCCCGTCAATAATGCCCTTTATAATCTGTATTCCAACATCAAGCCAGTTTGTTGTGAATATAGTCTCAACCAAAGCCCCTATAAGTTTTGGGACTGCTGCTATAAGCTGTGGTATTGCCTGTATTAACCCCGTTGCCAGGGTAATTATAATCTGGACTGCAGACTGTGCAATACCCCCAATGTTTGCTATAATGCCCTGCACAAGCGAAATAATTAACTGTATCCCGCCTTGTATAAGTACAGGCAGCATCTGGATTATACCAGTTACAAAATTTGTTATAGCCTGTGTACCCATCTGTAATATAAGAGGCAGGTTAGACAATATACCCTGTGCAAGATTTAAAATTAGCTGTATGCCTGCCTGTATGACTGAAGGCAGCATCTGGATTATACCAAGCAGCAGATTCCCTGTAAGCTGTATTGCGGCGGATAAAAGCAGTGGCGCATTCTGCCCTAAACTGTTTACAAGGGTCTGGATTAGTGCCAGCGATGTTGTTATAACCACCGGAAGATGTTGTATAATCCCGTTTACAATATTTGCTAATATGCCTGTACCAGCATTTACAAGGCGTGGCAGCCCTGAAATGACAGACTGTACTATCTGTGTGACTATCCCTGCCCCTATTGGTGCAATCTGTGGCAGCAGGCTTGTAAAAGCACCCACAAGGCCTGATAAAAGTTTTGCCCCTGATGATATAAATGCAGGCGCATTTCCCACCAGACCAAGGGCTAAATTTTCCACCAGGCTTACAGCTGTCTGTACAATTTCTGGCAGCCTGGAAACAATGCCATCCACAAGGTTTGTTACAGCCTGTGTGCCACTGTCCATAAGCTGTGGAAGTTCCCCTGTTATGCTTTGCGTAAACTGGAGGATTAAATCCAGCCCTGCTGTAATTACTTTAGGGACAAGTTTAAACAACCCTTCGGTAAAAACAGAAAGAACCCTGGATGCTGCACCTGCAATTTCACCAGAGTTCCCTGTTATCCCGTCTATAAAATTTTCTAAAAGGTCTATGCCAAGGCTTGTTACTTTCGGGGCATACCCCATTACAGCATTTACCGCCTCTGAAAGACAGTTCCCTGCCGCACTGGCCATACCTTCCATGCCCTGTTCATAAAATGCAAAAGAAAGCTGGCTGACCATGCGTGTGGCAAACTGTGTCATTTCCCTTAACGGGGCATTCAGGTCTTTATATATACTAATCCCTAAATCCGAAAGCCCTGATTTTAAGATATCTATGTCACCGTTAAGGTTATCAAGCTGTATTGCATACATGTCTGCACATGCACCTGCACTGCCTTCAACTGCCTTTGTCAGTTCATCAAAACGGTTTCCAGTACCTGATGCAAGGGACTGCAGCCCGTTGAATAAAACCCCTGCCTGCTCACCAGTCATATTGAACTGCTTTTTCATATCCCTGGCAAATTTTTTCTGTGATGTTGCTGTATCAAATTCTTTTGCCATTTTGCCAAGGTCAATCCCAAGTTTTGATATGCTGGTACCACTCTCTGCAAGGGATGCATTAACTGCTGTACCGAGGCTTTCAACGGAATCTGCTGTCGCCGCAAGCATAGCCCTTGCTGATGAGAGGTCTGTAAGTTTAAATATAGTTGAAAGTGTCTTGTCTACTTCCTGCACAGAGGCTCCTGAAAGTGATTTGTTGATATCCCCAAATATATCACCGAGGCTTCTCATGTTCCCTGATGCATCATATGCGGACAGCCCCATATTTTCAAACATTGCAGCTGCATCTTTGTTACGTGGGCTCTGTAATGACAAAATCATGTTGCGCAGATGTGTGCCACCCTCTGCTGCCTTAATGCCATTATCTGCCAGTATGCCGAGTGCTGTATTAAGTTCTGTAGTACCACCAGCAAGGTTTTTCGCTGTACCACCTACAGTTAAAATTGCTTCCCCAAGCTGTGCAACACTGGTGTTTGACTTGCTGGCTGTCTGTGCCATCTGGTCTGCAAAATTTTCCAGGTTCTCCTGTGTCGCCTCAATGTCCAGCGCACTCATGCTGTCTGTTACCATATCACTGGCAGCTGCCAGTTCCATAGCCCCTGCCCCTGCAAGCTTTAAAACAGTTGGCAGCGCACCTGCTGCCTTGTCTGCGTCATAACCTGCAAGGGCTAAATAGTTCAAGGCTTCTGCTGCTTCCGTGGCAGAAAATGCTGTTTCACGCCCACACTGCCTGGCGGCGTTTTCCAGTGTCGAAAAAGCCTTCTGTCCCTCTTCTGTACTTTTGTCAAGAAGCATTGTGGCAGCAACCTGGCTCATGGACTTTTCAAAGTCCATGCCAGTCCTCACAGCCGCCACTCCCATTGCCCCTACAGCAGAAGCAGCGGCGGCGGTAGCTGCACCCACTGTTTTGGCAACAGTACCAATACTTTTAGGTATGGCTTTCAGTCCTTTGCCTGAAACGTCTGCAATCTTGCTTCCAAGCCTGCCGACGCCCTTTATTGTGGCATTTAATGCACTTTTAAAAGAACTCTGGACTCTCCCTGCTATTTTTATGGCAATTTCCATTTCCTTGCCCTTAGCTGCCATAAATCTCCGCCACCTCCCGGGCTATCCCTGCCAATTCAAAAACGGACATGCTTTCTAATGTATCTAAGCCTGTCCGCAGTATAATTGACAAATGTATAGTTAATTTGCGAAGACTGGAACCATCTGCCGGGCTTAATCCTCGCCATATAAAAAATTTGTTACACGGTTTTTAATTTTAAGTGCCTCTTTTGGTGGCAGGGACTGGAAAAATTCCACAGGCATGCCTGTAGCTTTTGATGATATAATACAGGCATATTCAAGGCTCATCTCTGGAATTACATTAACCGTACCACTACGCTCCATAATTTTATTAGCTGCAATCATATCCCTTGCACTGAGGTCTTCTAATCCGCTTAAATCTATTTTTTTATAAACAGCACCTTCATATGAAAAAGGCTTTTTAAACACAACAACCAGCTGGTTTTCCTCCTGCTGGCCAGGTGTTTCCTCTGCTGTTTTTTTATTTGTTTCCATCTCTTTTACTTCTTCTTCCACAAAAACATGTCCTCCTTAATTTTTGTTAAACCATGTGCTTAATCAGCACAGTTTCCTTATTTTTTTCAATAAATCTTTGCCATGTATTTTGTATACACTGTTAAGCTTGTCAAGCTCAATTTCGGTGACACCTCCTATTTCAATCAGGATATAAAGCAGCTCTAACTTTATGCTGCTGCCAGTCCCTTCACCCTGTTTCATCTTGCCACCAGTAAGCCCTTTGTTTTTGCCACGGACTACAACACGCATGCCTTTCTCAGTTGTTGCACCTGTAGTATTTACCGTATACTGGATTGCACCCCTTAACGTAACATCAACAGATGAAATATCATCTGACAATATAAACAGGTCTTTATCCATTGTCCTGAAAGGTATCTCCATTTCCATGCTTCCAAACTGCCCGATTGCCGGGTCATCAATCTCGCCAAGTATTCCTGGGCCGCTTATTGTGCTTGTAAGCGATTCAAAATCTGGAAGCGTTACCTCGTCTGAAATGCCAACAAGCTGTGTCCCGTCTTTGTAAACATTAAACATATTTATTTTTGATGGTATGTTATACATATCTATTCACCTCCGCTTAAAGCTGCTTCAAGCATTGACGGGTCAAATTCCAGTACATTCAGGATATACTCTGCTGGCGGGTATGGTGCCAGGTACTGGTGGAACTGTACTTTCCCGTTTATTATATCTGTTACAGGGTTTTCATCCTCTATATACTCAATCTTTGCCCCTGCACATTTACCCTGCGCCACATAAGAATTGCCCCTGATATTTTCAGCGTCACATATCGCTTCAACCAGCCTGAAATCAGCAGGGTCATCCACTTTCTGGAAATATGTCAGGATAAAACTGTTGCCCCACCATGAAAAGAAGCGGCGGCAGCAGAACCAGCGGTCTTTCGGGTCAGTTGTTGCCGGGTATGCTGCACTGTTATTCCCCCATGAACGGAAACCATTCCAGTTAATTGCTGTAACCACGCCGTAACTGTTTACAAGGTTTGCCTGCTCCTGGTCTATAACTATCCCTCTGTTTTCTTCATCATCAAGGCACAGCCCTGTTATCGGGAGTGCTTTGTTGCTTGCGCTTAAATTTGGTATATCACCATTGGTTATGTCATTATAAGCCACCAGTGCGGAATATATGGCACTGTAATAATACACATCATTGCCAGTCCTTACCTTGGGCCATACTGGTTCCATATGGCAGCTTGAAAAACCAGACTTTTCTTTTACAGTTTTTACATCAGAATATGATGCTGCCCCGTCTGGTGTACAGTCTAAATCAACAATACATTCACATGTAAATACACCATTAATGTTTAAGCATTTTGCTGCCATTACTGATGCAACAACAGGGTCTTTTGAATGTCCTGGCGAAGTTATAAGCCCTGGTGTCACGCCGAACAGTGGGTATATCTGGCGTATAAGTTCAAGCCCGCTTTCTTTTTTTGCAGCAACATCATAGCCACCAATAATATCATTAGATGTCACCTTTGACGGGTCTATCATGTCACCAGAAATTTTTAAACTTTCTGCTCCTGCGGCACTGCCAGTCCCTAAAAGTGTAACAACAACAAACCCTGCACTGTCAAAACTGGCAATATAATCTGTCCCTTCTTCCAGCTTGTCCTCCCCGTTCTTTACAATAACCGTATCCAGCAAAACACCCTCAGACTGTAAAACAGCCTGCATGTTATCCACATTACAGGCTGTTTCAGGTACTGCTATTTTATGTTTCTTTGGGTCAAGCACATTTATTAATATAATAGGGGCAACTGCAAATTTTACAAATGTGGCACTTATGCTCTGATTAAGGCTGTAATCCTTTAAATTGTCCGAATACCCTACTGCTGCCGAAGCTTCTGCCAGGCTGTATGCAAGCTTTGGTATGTTTGTTGCTTTGTATGGGTCTTCTGCCAGGTTTACGGGTGAAACACCTACAGCCACCTGCAGGGCAGCAGTCCCTGTAACTGGTGCTACAAGGCTTGTAGGGTTTTCTAATATTTTTACTCCACGGTTATAAGCCATATCCTGTTATCCCTCCTGTATTTCTTTGGCTGCTTTTTTAAATAAAATACCAAGTGCGCTTCCTTCTGTGTCTAACTCCCTGCCTGCCTGTGCAAGCTGGCTGGCTGGGATTATTAAAGAATTAAAAAACGGCTTTTCCTTAGCCTTTTTCTTAAGGCTTTCTGGCAAGCCGTTATTAAAAACTGTATACTGTTTTGCACCAGGGATACCAGGTCCTATATACACCTTCGGTTCTGTGTCTTTTGCCGCTTTATTGCCAGCATCTGGCAAAACATTGTCTGCCTTTTGTATCCCGTTGTCCGTTCTGGACACCTGCTCCTGTTTCTTTTCTACTTTTTCACTCATGCATATCTGTCCTCCCTTACTATTGATGCAATCTCAAATGCCATGCCCATGCCTCCAAAGTAATAGGGGTATGATTCTTCTTCCTGCAAAGCCCATGTTACAGGGTATTGTATAGTGTATTTCCCATTAAGCACTGGCATTTTTGCAAACCTTTCATAAATTTTTGCTATTATGTTTAATATGTCCTTATGTCCCTGTTTGTCATAACCTGGCTCATATATGCCTATAAGAAGGTTAATATTAACTGTCTGCGCACTGTCTGGATTTTCTATTTCCCCGTCACTGGCCCGCACTATTATATATGGATACGGGTCCGGGCTGGTCATTCCATCTGCCAGTCCGTTTTCCAAAAGTTCTGGTGGTATTTCCTCCTGTCCTGCAGGCTCTGGCATTGGAAGAAGCTGCCTGAATACATGCATTTTGTCCATGCCACCGTCTGGTTTTTTCAGGCTGTAACCTTTAAAAATTTTCCTAAGTTCTTCTGCAAGCTCATCCTGTAAAAATGTTGCAACCATTTTAAATTTCCCCTTTTAGTGCACGCAGCACATGTCTGTTTACAGCTTCCTGTAAATCATTTTGTATATATGGTTCTACAACCCCGTATACCTGTTTCTCATTCCCTATCATTTCAGGTATGGAAGCACCCATTTTTTCAGAAATCTCACCTTTCTGTCCACGTTTCATACCTTCATTCCTTTGGAAAATCCCAATATGGTTGCTTTTCATTTGAGCTACGAACCATTTTAATTTTGCTAATTCAGATGGTTTAAACCTTGTACCTTTAAGTATTTTTCCGGTTGCACTTACACCGCCTGCACCTGTCTGATACCTGCGCAATGTTGGATTAAAATACTTTCCTGTACCTAGTGTACCTTCCCTGTATGAGAATTTTGCAAGGGGAATTCTTTTACCACTTGCATGGATAACAGCTTCTGGGTTGTTATTTGTAGCAAGCTTTATACCCATGACACTTTTAAAACCAGAAACTTTGACAACGTATTTTTTCTTCGCTTCCTTAGCAAGCCTTGAACGTGCTTTCCTGGCAGTGTCATTAACAGCCAGTTTAAGCACTTTAGGGGCTTTTTCTTTCATGCTGCCAAGATGCCGCTCTATCTGGTTAAGGTTTACTGCTTTAATTGTTACACTCAATTTTTATTCGCCTCCAGGTGCAGGGAATACACGCCGCTTTCGTTTATGCTGTCAGCTACAATAAATGTTAAACCATCAATAACGACAGGTTTGCCAATGCCTGGAAGTGGGCCAAAATCCAGAGCACTGGCATATACAAGTGTCTGCTTCTTGTATATGCCATCCATATGGCTCTTCACTCTCTTTTCACGTTCTGTGAGTTCATTATCATCAATAATAATAACCATCTTTTTACCATCGACTGTATGTTCCTCACCAAATTCCAAGGGATTTAGAAATATTGTTTTTACATCATTACGTAAAAGCTCTTTAAAAGCCATTTTTTTATGCACTGGATTTCCTCCTTCCCCTGGACGGTTCTGGCTGTGCACCCCTTGTTTTCCTGGATGGCGGCTTCCCTGCTAAATCCTGTCCTGTGCCAGCAGATGGATAAGCATTGCCTGTAATGCCCGGAATGGCAGTTGCCATACTTGCTTTTACTGCTTGTTTTTCTGCTGTACTGTCTTCTTCCCATACAGCCGTACCATTCTGCACCCATTCTTTTACAAACCCTGCATCATACAATGGCAGCATGTCACCAGGTTCATAATTATGGTTTCCAAAAAGCACAGGAAAAACTGCTGTAAGCCGTCCCATCAGCCTGCAAGTTTCACAAGGATAACGGCATCACCTGCAGCCGCTGCCTGTGCTGCATAGCCCGCCAGGACTGTGCCATCACCTTTGGTATCTGTAATGCCGTCCCCGTCAAAATATACATCTGTACCCATCCCGACATCCCCTTCTGATGTTTTAGGGATTTCAAACACACCTGTAACATGCAGCGAACCTGTTTCACCAGGCAGGATATCTGTACCAGCAACACCTATACGCCCTCCGAAAGTGATAACTGTATTTGCTTCAATAACTGTTGTGCCAGTATTAATATAATCGAGGGTTTCTCCTCTTTGCCAGAATTCAGCTTTGCCCATAGTATATCCCTCCTCCTATGCTGTTATCTTTTCACCAGGGTTCTTTACAATGCCACGGAAATCCCTTGCAGTAATGCCCCAGTCAAGGTAAATGTCCCACTGGAACCCTAAAACACCTGGTGTTTCCATCCTTCTTACAGTCGGTGTTTCCTGCCCGTTCAGGTAATTGACCTGTATGCCCCTTACACTTGAAGGGTTTGCTGTCATAAACCATGGCACAGGCTTGTCACCAGCAAACGCATTAAGCACTGGTGTCTGTATTGTCCTTAACGGGTAGTTATATAACGGGTTGATATCATTATTGGCTGAACCTGTTACCTGTGCGCTGTGGAAAATTACCGCCAGGTCAAACTCATACCCTACAGGCACAATAATATTCTGCGGTGTAATATAAATTGCCTCCCCGAACGGGTCTTTCTGTCTCTGCATCTGTAAAATCATTGCCTGTATAGCTGCCTGTGCAGGTTTTGAACCTTTTTCCATGACATTATTGTGTTTTGCGTCAAAAAGGTTAAGCCCGTCAAAAATTTTGCTGTTATTATAAAGCAGTGAATAAACTGCCTTGTCAATGGTTTTTTTCGCACTGGCTGCGTAAAGCCCTGGCACTTCTGTCAGGAAACCGATATCATCATTGATAAATGCCTGCCTTGTCATGCTGAAAGAGCGTCCATAAGTGTCAACTTTAAAATTAGGAAGCAGTTTTGTTTCTGGCTTCATTGGTTTAAGTTCCCCATTTTCAGGAACCAGAAGGAAATCACCCATGCCGCCTATCAAATATTCATGGTCTGGTGTCATCTTAAAATCTTTTACACTGCCCTTTGATGTCCATTCCTGGAATGTAGTAGGGACTTCATTATAGAGCTGTACAATGCTTTTTTTGATTGTATTGTCAAGAATGGCTGGGAATGCCGCTGTTGGGTTATAAAACTGGCGGCACAGCTCTGAATACATTTCATCAGGATGCATCCTTAACAGGTCTGATATGTTCTTCCCGTCCCTGCTTAAACATTCAATCCCAAGGTCTCTTAAACTTAGTGCCCTTAACTCACCAGCCCCTTCTGCTGGTGATTCAACTGGCAGCCCTGCACGCATCAGGAGCGCATCAGAAGCCCTGTGCCTGAAAGTGTCCTCTTCATCCCTTGTTACCTGCACATCCACAGGTGCACCTGTACTCCTGAGCCCTTCAAGTATTGCTGCCCTGACCTGTTCCAGTGTGTCCCCGTTGCGTATATGCTCTGACGGGTCAGTATCAAAATCACGGCAGAGTGCCATAATTTCTGTTATACGGTTACGCTCTGCTGTTGTGGCATCCCTCTGGGCTGTGTCTGGTACTGCCAGAACCTGTGGCTGTTGTGGGGAATACATATGCGGCTGTCCGTCTGACGGTGCGCCAGATGCCCCTGTATTTCCACCAAGTCCCCTTTCCTGTGCTTCAATTTCTGCATCTGCCTGTTCAATTTCCCGCTGGTAACTGTTAAATTCCGCCTGCTCCTCCGCTGTCAGGCTGCGGTTTCCATCCGCCTTTGCTGCATTTACAATGGCCTGCTGCTTAAGTATTGCAGCTTCCCGTCTCTGTTCTGGTGTCATTATTTATACCTCCCGTTTTTTATTCCTGTTTACCTGGAGCTGTGCTTCAAAATATGTCAGTGCCATCCTTTCTGGCATACCATATCCTTCTGAACTGCGCCCGACCCCCACTGTGGCATCTGCCGGGACACTTACTATGCTTATCTCATATGGCATCCACTGCCTTGCAACTTCACAAGGCCCTGCAAAACGTCCGTCAGAAGATACTTTTCCTTGTGATACTTCTTCAATAACGCCAATCTTGTATCCTATAGAAACGCCTTTAAGAGTGCCGTTTTTTACTTTTTGGAAAACCAGTTCACTTGCCTCATCCCTGTCAAACTCGACCTCAGCCACGCCACGCTGGTTTTCAATCCATGCACGGTTTACTTTTCCTAAGACTTTATCCCTGTTATGGTTAAAAAGAAGCACACCTATGGTATTAAGCCTTGTAAAATCTGCGGCAGCAGGGCTGTGGTCTAAAATTTCATTGCCCCAGTAACGGCTGTAAGGTTCTTCTGAAGAAAAAGAAAGAATGAGTTTACGCTCATTCCCTTCACCTTCTATAGCCCTGATTGTTGCCGGGTTAAACTCTCTGGTCTGGTTTCCCTTCCTGCTGCCCTCCACCGTCCTTGGCGTCTGGCTGGCTGTCCCCGGCGGTTTCTGTCTGCTGGTTTCCACCGCCCGTTCCAGCAGGCATTCCTGGCACTGTTTCCTGTCCTTTTCCTGCTGGTTTAAGTTCTGGTGCTGTTTTGTCAAAAATAACGCCTCCCATCTCCAGACCCTTTTTCCTTGCATAATCTAAAACTGCAACGGTTTCATCAATCTGTTCTTTCCAGTCTTTTCCATTTTCTGCTGCTATCTGCTGGAATGTTTTCTGCCCGGTTTGTAATGCTATCTTTGTTGCTGTAGCTTCTTTAAGAGGGTCAATCCACTTTTTAGGTGATGCAACCCATTCATGTTTAAGGTATTTACGTTTATTTTCCCAGAAGCCAGGGATATTAAACAGCCCTGAAAGCACACCTGAGATAATGAACGTTTCATATACCTCATCCATAATTAATTCCTGTACAAGTTCTATGTCCTCTATATATGTCTGGCCATCTTCAATAATCCCCTGTCTGGCACTGCTGTAATTGCTCTGGCTCATGTCACGGCTTGTTGCTTCATAGCTTAACCCTTGCCCTGCACCTATAAGCCGCTGCTGCAGTTTAATATAGCTTGAGGCATCTGTAGCCTGCCCTGACGGGTTTACTACCTGTATCTCATCACCAGCATTAAGTTCCTTAATCATCCCAGGGCTAATCTTTTTCCCCTCATAGTCCTCATGCGAGTGGCTATTCACGGCACTATTTACACCTCTTGCAAATCCCCCACCTGCAGGTGTGATTTTTTTTACAAAAACAGCAAGGCATGCAGCTATACGCTCTTTAACGCTGACCGCTGTCATAAATTCATTTGCATCCCTTACCCTGGTGATTGTTGGTGTAAGGTCGCTCATTTCACGCACCTGCGAAGGGCGGTTCTTTGTAAAATAATATATAATGTCTTTAGCAGGTACATATACAGGCTCCGTCTGCCCAAAACCGTCTATGCTGTACTGCTTTATCCAGTAACCAACTGCTTTATTATATTTGTTAAATTCCACACCGCCAGCAATCCGGCAGTTTTTATTTCTGGGAGAGGCACGCCCTGTA
Source organism: uncultured Lachnospiraceae bacterium (assembly GCA_910580005.1). Taxonomy (GTDB): domain Bacteria; phylum Bacillota; class Clostridia; order Lachnospirales; family Lachnospiraceae; genus Butyribacter. The sequence continues at coordinate 16,762 of CAJTXH010000033.1, forward strand.
TCCAGTTCATCCACTTCAAGTGCCTGGAGTTTAAATGGCACAACCCCTCCATCTGTATAACACTTTTTAAAAAGTATCCCACCATCTACTTTTTTGCGTTTTACAGCCATCCTTAACATCTGGTTAAAACTCTGTGTTTCTGTTATGTCACAGTTTTTACGTTTGCACCATTCTGTCCAGGCATCTTCTATTTCCTGGTCAAGGCACCCGTTGCCTGTCCTTGCCTGCAATGTCCAGCCAAGCCCCACAACATTACGTTTATAAGCACCAATCACGCTGTTGGCCATGTCACTGTTACGTTCAAGGTCTCTTGCCCTGGCCCTTACTGTGTCCCTGCTGTAACGGTCTGTATGTTCTGCGCTCTGATTATAAGCTGTCCAGTTTGCATTAACCCTGCTGTAACTGCCTGCATCATAGCTTCTTATCTCCTCCAGGTTCTGCCGCCATGCTTCCCGCCGTACCCCTGCTTCGGGGGAAATAAAACCTATTATGTTATCCAGTATGTTTCCCATGCACGTCCTCCTAACGCTGGTCAAAAACTGCAACAAAACAATTATCTAAAAGACCTGGTGTCCCCTCTGAAATCTGTGCTGTAAGGTCATTTTTAATATCATATAATGTTTTTAGGTCTGCCCTGTCCAGCTGCCTTGAACCCATCTTATAACTTTGCCCACCAACGCATATAGTATAAATCGCATTGTCTACCTCAGAAAGCATTTCCTGTGGTGTCATTTGTCCATCCATATGGCTGCCTCCCTATTTATATCCAGTTTTCATTCTGTGTTATCCAGTCTTCTTCTGGAGTATACTGTTCTTTTTTTGTTTCCTGGTATTCCTTTTGTACGTTCTGCAAATGAAGCATACGTACACCCAGGGTATCGGCTGCCGCCATAGCGTAAACCTCCGCATCTAAATAGTGGTTGTCTGCATGGCTGTATTTCTGCACCCATTTAAGCCGTGGCTTTCCATTCCCATTCTTAGCCAGTATTTTATGCTCTGATGTTACCTGCCTGGCATATTCCCCGTCACAGTCCTTGTATACCATCCAGCTTCCTGTACCATTCTTCCTGTGCATCCTGCTGGCAATCATATCCTTGTACTTGTCACCATCAACAATGACAAGATCCATACCATAAGCCCTGGAGGCATCCTTATTAACAGTACTAAGTTTAAAATGGCTCTGCATAGGGTTGCTGGAACCTTTAGATGGTTTTGCCCATTCTGCATTCAGGGCACAAAAATCATAGACAGCATCAGCTTCATATCCAGAATCTATAAGGCACAAGTTCACTACTGCGGCGTTTCCAGACTCTGTCCTGTATTCCAGATTCATAATCTTTTCAACCTCTGAAAAGCTGTAAGCCTGCCCATGTGCTATATTCTGGCTTGTAAGGAAATCACCCCAGGCTCTTATTGTCCAGTAAACACTGTTCTCCTGCACATCTACACCTGCTGTAAGCAGTTTAGCCCAGTCTGGTACAGTAAACTCTGGCAGCCCTGTCTGGCGTTCCATTACAAGGGTCTCACTGGTTTTTAATTTAGTATCCTCCCAGGGTTCTGCAAGCCAGGAATTTATAAAGTTCTGTAATTTCTCAGGGTCATTTTTACTTCTCATAAATTCCTTTGCAATCTCTGAAAAACGGACAAAAGGGCTGTAAAGCGTATTAATCCAGAAACAGACACTCTTTACAAAGCATGTCTGCTGTTTTACAATTTTCCAGCGCCCCTTCTTTACAGCTGCCTGCTTCTGTGCATCCGTGATTACACAGCCGCATTCCTGGCATACATAAAAAGCAAACTCTGCCCGGTCTGCATCGCTTAAGCCCTCTGTTCCTTCCGCTGGCTCTAACATATCCAGTTTTTCTTTTATTGCTTCTTCGCCATACGCTTCAACCAGGTCTTTATCTTTTCCAGGCCATTTAAGGTTATCGAATTCAAGTTCTATAAATTCCCCACAATGCGGGCAGGGTATAAAATAATGTTTTTCAGCATCTGCTGCTTCTTTAGCTTTCCAGATATGCCCTGTACGTAGTGTTGGTGTGCTTGTAATGTATATTTTGCTGTTCCTGAAAGTTTTTGTACGTTCTTTTGCCAGGCTTATCGGGTCTGCCTCTTTCTTGCTTGCCCCAGGGTACTTGTCTACTTCATCAAGAAAAAGATACTTCATGGCAAATGATGCAAGCCCTGACGGGCTGTTGCTCCATACAAGCTTTATAAACATATCATCAAAATCAAGTTCAAGGTTGCTGCTGTTTTTATCATATTTCCGCCAGAGTGCAGGTGCACTCTCAATCATGGGTTTTATACGTTTTTCTGATACGCTGTTTGCCAGGATTTCTGTAGGGTATACAACTTCTACAGGTGACGGGTCTTGCTGTATGGCATAACCCAGCATATTAAGTTCTGCTTCCGTGCCTCCTACCTGTGTGCATTTGCAGAATATGATTTCTTCTGTTTCATAATTCAGAAGCTCATCCATAATTTCTACAAGGTATGGCGTCCTGCTGTTATTCCATGTTCCAGGCTCTGCACTTGTCTTGCTGTCAAGCATTCTGTACCTTTCTGCCCATTCAGACACTTTCATGTCTTCTGGTGGCTCTAAACATGCAAGTGCCGCTTTCTGGTATGGCCTACAGGGATACTTCCTCATCCTTAACTGTTTTGGTTTTTGCACGTTTCTTTCCTGCCTTTCTTTCCTGTTCCTCTGGTACGCAGCCTGAAACAACAAAAGAATGCAGCATACGTCTGACTTCTGCACCCATTTCTTTTTCTATTCTCCTGGTTTCAAGTGGTTCTAAACTGTCACTTGACATGCTTACAAGGCGGGCTGGCATTCCCATGGCAAACCTTTTAAAAATGGCAAAGAATTTCTTGTAATCAAGAGCCACTTCTTCAACATCCACATACCTGCCAGCAGCAATGTCCGCTTTAATCCTGTGTATCTCACTCTGGCTTTCTTTAAGAGCAATTTCCGCTTCAAGCTTCTGTTCTTTCAGTTCCATTTCTCTTTCTGAACGGTTTTTGCCATATGCTTTTTCTGAAAGATAATTTATATACTTTTGTATTGTCGGGACTAAATCATATCTCCGCACTTCCCTTCCATTTACTTTCACCAGGACAGCATCAAGGGTTCCATCATACGTAAGCTGTTCAATGCGGCGTACACCCTTAAACCCAAACAGCTTCGCAATAACCTTTGAATCACAAAGATTCTGTCCCTCTAAATCTAATTTTGCGTCCATATCCATGCATTCCTCCTGTACTTTTTACGGTCTGGCTGCCAATGCGTAACGAAAAGGCTAAAATTTTTTTTATTTCATACAGAAAAAAGCTGCGCTTCCCCAGCCCCGCATAGCCCTCCCGGGACTGGAAGTACCTTTTAACGCTACATAAGGCAGGCACGACAAGACAGCCTGTACAAGCATGGGTAGCAGGATATTTTGCTCCAGACAGGGACTATGCTGCTGCCACTGATGTCTTCCTAGCTGCCTGTTATTTCCTGCTGCCTGTCCTGCCAGGCATTGCACTGCCTGTATATGATAACGGCTTATTGCAGTTCCCCTGTGCCCCGCTGTATATACATAATATGCCACCAGTGCATATATAAGCTTATATACATGGTGGCATAAATAAAGCCCATGTACCCTGGTGTTTGGTACACAGGCTATATATGGCAGGCCTGCTGCCTGCCTTCTTATAAGGGGTTCTGCTTGTTTGTTTCTTCATAGTAACATATTAGCACATCTGATAGTCCAATAGAGTCCAGACTTTGAAAAACTATAAAATCTTTACATTTACCACTTTCCCTATAAAATAATAACTCTGACACAAATATATTGACTAAAAAAGTTGAATTTTGTAATTAAGTGTAGTATTATAATACAAAATGTATTTGGAGTAACAAAGATAATGGAAAACATAAAAAAATATTTACACCAAAAATGGAGATATATTATAATTTTTATTATACTTATTATTTTATCAGCAGGCATCATTTGCTCATTTATAATTAATAAAGCTTCTGGAATAAAAGATGCGTTAACAAATTCACTCATATTATCTAATATATATTATATAACACAAATTGTAACTAGTATAGCTGTTATAATTGGCGGCATAATAGGAATATGGCAATATACACTTACTAAAAGAGCCGAAAGAATAAAAATGAATGTTGACCGAATCCAAAAAGCAATCGACCTAGCTGAATATTATAAAAATAATATTTTAGATAAATATTCAATAATTTCATTTGTATTTGAGGAATCTGGATTGAAAGAAATAATAAATAAAATCGATAAAGATAAAATGCGTATTTTTGATTATAATGAATTAAATAAATTATTAAGCAAAAATGAAATGAAGCAGATTGAACAAATAAGAAATTCTAGTAAATTTATTCAGTCTGTAATAGAAGCCGACAAAATTTTTGGTCTTGATTTGAATGTGAATAGATATGCCAGTATAAGTATTGATAATGAAACACAAGAAAAGAAGATTATTATTGATGGAACAGTAATTTTAATGAAATTTATGGGGAATATTGTAACTGAAATTTTAAATAATCTGGAATTTTTTGCAATGCACTTTTCACACGAAATTGCAGATGAGTCTGTCGTATACCAGTCCTTGCACCAAACATATTTAGAAATTGTTTATGCTTTGTATTATAATATTGCAATAAAAAATGAATTCAGAGAATCAAAATACTTTACCAATATTATAGAATTATATGAAAAATGGAATACTAAAGACAAATCTGAAATGAATGACAAAATAAAAGCAAGAACTTACTCTCAAAAGGGAGCTACAGCCGAAAAAATATAAGGTTGACATAATTTAGATTAACTTGTATAATAACGATAAAAAATTAAGGAGGAAACTAAGCATGAGCACAGGAGGAACTACTATTTTTGGTTAAAAACATATACAAACACAAAACATACATTTTATTGTTATAAAAACAGAATCTCGCAACGCATTATCCATATGGTTGCGAGATTTTTTTCCATACAGAAGTTATATTTTTTTGTTACTTAGGAAACCTCCCTAAATACTTTTTTCAAAAAGAAGGCATGGCGTTTTTATGAAACTATTATATAGCTGTACTTGAACTTTGAAACATTAAAGGATGCTGTAAAACTTAGCATCCTTATTTTTTTGAAATTAATGTCTATAAATTATAGTCAGAATATAAACCTCAACAAAAACTTAAATACCCTTAAACGGGCTACTTCCATTTCTACGAAATACGTGTTAACGTGGCGGCCAAGAAAAAGTCGTGTCAATGCCTTTAAATGGGTTTACTCCATTTCTGCCCTGTCCTTCTGGAAGCCCCTGTTTATAAGGGTTTGAAGGATGCGTTTTCCCAAAATTTTTAAAGTTGTTACAAAAGCGTTACATTTCGCCTGCTTTTTTTGATTTTTCCGAATTTTGGTAATTATTTATGAAATATTTTATCATATTTTCCTGGTATGTGCTAGCATAATTTTTTTATTATTAGATGCAAATATTGAAAACAGTTTAACGGGTGCAATATTGCTCCCGTTAAATTTAGATAGATAAAAAATTATATACATAAAAAAGTTCTTGACTTTTGGAAGACATACAGGAAACAGAAATGCCAGGGATTATATCCTGCCCTCAAAATCTTTCAAAATCTGGCATACTTTTTTAAACCCCAGCAGTTTTTCAAGACCTTTATTCCTATAATTAAAAAGGGAACTCCTGCTTAAATGCATTTCTTTTTCAATATTTGTCCAATCCTTGCAGTCAATGAAACGCAGTTCCAGTACCATCCTCTCTGTGCTGTTTTCTTCTAAAAAGTCCATAATATCCATTACTTTTAAAAGAGCCTTCTCTGTATTGCTTTTTTGGTTTTCTATTTTGGTTTCAATCTCACTCATTCGGTAAACAAAAGAAGCAGCACCAGCCCCCATATTATTTGTGCTTCCATAATTAATTGGTGAATATCCATGACCGCCTATTGGTGCATCCATTTCTTTCTTAATATTTTTAAGCCGCCTTTCAAGCTGTATCCTTTTCATCCTGCCAGCATGATATTGCCCCAGATACCTCTTTAACAACTCTTTTTTTTCGTTCTTTTTGTTTTCCAATTCATAATCCACCATCTTCACCTTCTTTACTATCTGATTGCATATTCCTATCAATAACAGCCGCTAAAAAATAAACTTTTTTACCAAAAACTTTCAGCCTGTAAAGTTCCCTTTCCCTGGCATCCCAGTCTGAAATAATTACACCTCTTTTCTGTAATATATCAAGACTGTTGTTAATCCCTGCCACAAGAGTGGCAGCAGGCAGATTTTCAAGCATCTCCTGCGCCTGTTCTGGGTCATTTAAATTTGTTCCCTTGTTTCTTTTATACTTTAAATCCCTTCTTTGTTTCCTGTTCATAATATCTCCCATTATTTAAAAAGCTCTTTTGGCGCACTGCTGCCATTGTATTTGTCATAAACAACTTCTAACTTCTCTAGCATTTCCATTGTTGCACTTGCTATAACCATCTTATCCTGCATTTCCAGTTTATTTTTATCTACTTTTGAAAGCCAGTTATTAATCTGTTTCATCTTCTTCTCTGTCATATATTTCTTCACTTCCTTTCCTTTGCATTTGCGTTGCTATATGTGCAAACAACGTTTCAAATGGATTTGTTTCCTGCCGTTTTTGCTGTTCTGTTGCATGTATTGCCAGGATAACACTCGTTGCAATCTGTGTTGCAAATTCAGGGTTTTTAACTTCATGCATTGCCACATTGTACGAATGGATATATGCCATAGTCATATCCTCAACACAGTTCTTATTCAGCATTTTTCTTCTCCTTGTATAATGTATTTAGGTTATTCAAAGGGAACTCCTATAAACCCTTAAG
>CAJTXH010000034.1 GCA_910580005.1 uncultured Lachnospiraceae bacterium
TACCCATTTACATTAACCTCCCTTTTATACTGCTGCAAACCATCCTGCACAGGTATAAGAAGCGCCTGTCCTATAACAAGCGGATAAGGATATGAAATCTGGTTTACAAATGCAATTTCAGTAGCCGGGACATTAAATTCCCCTGCAATCCTGTCAATAGTGTCACCTTGTTTTACTACATATATTTCCACAACATGCCTCCATGCTTTTATAAAGCATATTTTTTTATTAATATATTATGAATAAAATCAAAGGCTGTTCCTGTAATATATTATTAAGCAATTTCATTTGACGGAGGAAGGCAGGCATGGTTTTTACAAATATAATACGTTGTTTTATTATTTAAAAGTGAATATTTTCCTCCTGCTTCCACAACTTCTATATCCGCCAGAAAAGGAAGCTTGCTCTTATCTATATTGTTTTTATCCATATTATTTTCTAAAACAATTGTAATATGGACAGGCGGGTTTTCATATATCATCCCTGCAATTAAAGACATACTGTAACCTGCCGGGTAATCTTTTGCATTTGCCATCATAAAAGCAAGCTGTTTTTCTGCAAGAATTTTATAACTGTTTTTCTGTGTAATGCCATAAAGCCTTACAAAGTTATATGCCAGTACAGAATTGCCGCAAGGCATAGCACCGTCATATGTTTCTTTAGGGTTTATAAATAGTTCGTTGTTTCCAGGCTCACTTAAAAAATAACCGCCATTTGTATTGTCTGCAAATCTTTTAACTGTTTCATCACAGAAATAACATGCTTTGTCCAGGAAGCTTTTATCAAGAGTTGAATTATAAACTTCAACCAGAGCTGTGGTATAAAAAGCATAATCATCCAGGAAACCACTGCCAGAACATTTTCCGCTGCAAAAACTTGTATAAAGCACTTCCCCATTATATAAATTTTTTTCAATAAACTGTACTGATTTTACTGCTGCATCTAAATATTTTTTAATCCCTGATGCCCTGTAAAGCATTGAAAGGGCGGCTGCCATCAGCGCATTCCATGAAGCCAGGTGCTTATTGTCAAGATGTAGTTTAGTGCGCTTTTTCCGGTAATTATATAATTTTGCAGTTTCTTCAGTAAAGCTGTTTTTGATAATGCCACTTTTTAAAAGGTTAGGGATATTCATGCCATCAAAATTCCCTCCAGCAGTAATATCAAAAACCCTTGCAAATTCCTCTCCCTTTTCCTTTCCTAAAACTTCTGTAATTTCATCTAAAGCCCATGTATAAAACTTTCCTTCTGTTCCTTCACTATCTGCATCCTGGGCACTGTAAAACCCTCCGCCGCCAGATACCATTTCCCTTAAAACATAATCTGCTGTCTTAACTGCTGTATCCAGGAAAATTTCTTCTTTGGAAACACTGTACGCTGCTGAATATGCCATAATTAACATTGCATTATCATAAAGCATCTTTTCAAAGTGTGGCACAAGAAAATGCCTGTCAGTTGAATACCTGGAAAAACCATAGCCTATATGGTCGAATATTCCTCCCTTACGCATCTGCAATAAAGTCCTGGATGCCATACTAAATGCTGTATCGCTGCTATTCTGGACTGAATAAAGAATAAGGAATAAAATATTTTGTGCTGATGGGAATTTTGGCGCACTGCCAAACCCTCCAGCCTCATTATCAAAAGTTTCTGAAAATATATGGAAAGCGCTGTCTGCCATGCTGGCTGTATCTCCTGCACTGCCGGCTGTATCTTCTATATTGCTGTTTTTTTGTATTCTTAGCTGCCTTGTTATCTGTTCTGCAGATTTTAAAAGGCTGTCCCTGTTATTATCCCACTGTTCTTTTACTGTGTTAAGCAGGCTGTTAAAGCCTGGAATTCCATAACGTTGGTATGGTGGGAAGTATGTGCCTGCAAAAAACGGCTTTTTATCCCATGTCATAAATATATTAAGAGGCCATCCGCCGCTTCCTGTATAAGCCTGGCAGACTGCCATATAAACGCTGTCAATATCAGGGCGTTCCTCTCTGTCAACTTTTATTGCAACAAAACTGTTGTTTAACAATGTTGCAGTTACAGGATTTTCAAAACTTTCATGTGCCATAACATGGCACCAGTGGCATGTGCTATAACCAATGCTTAAAAAAACTGGCTTGTCCTCTTTCCTTGCCTTTTCAAATGCTTCACTGCACCAGGGATACCAGTCTGTGTGGTTATCTGCATGTTGTAAAAGATAGGGGCTGGTTTCATTAACAAGATGGTTGCTCATTCTGGATAATACCTTTCATATTCTTATTATTTACCATATTGTGCCCATAAACAGTTTATATATGCAGAACTGGCAATTCATTATAAAATATAAAATGGCATAATATTAATCATAATAATTTAAAAGCTGCTTTAAATCCTCAATATAATTTATTATATTTTTGCCATTATCAGTATCCCTTACAAGTATACGTGACTTTTCAGTTTCTACAAGCTGTGATTCTGACTGGATATCTTTATTCTGGCTAAGTGCATGGTATACACTTTCAAAAGGCTGGTGCGCTTTAAGCCTCAGCCCATGTGAATTATATATAAGTGTGTACCCTGCAATCCCTGTTGTTTCATGGTAGTTTTTACAGAAACCGCCATCTATTACCATAAGTTTTCCATTTGCCCTGATTGGCTGTTCGCCCTCAATAGTTTTTACAGGCGTATGCCCGTTAATTATATGTGACATATTGGAATAAAGCCCAAATTCACGCAGAATCATATTACATGTTCTTTCTTCTTTGTAATATTTATAGTAAGGGTCTGTTTCTTCTTTCCATGCACTTTTATCATTTATAAATGTACGTTCAAATGTCTTTAAATTCCTGCCACAGAGTGGTGACTTCCTGCCAGCCCACAGATACCACATAAAATCCTTTGCATCAGTGCTGTGTGTACTGTAATATGCCCTTCTCGCCATTTTATCAGCATAATCAAGGTAAGATTTGCCTTTATACATCTCATCTTCCATCTGTACACCTTCAAAATTGCCTTCATCATCCATAGGTATACATCCATGGTATAAAAGATTGCCGTTATATATCCGGTACATGCTGCCTTTCTCATATAAAAACTTTATATGTGACTGTAAACGCACACTGTTTAAAAATGCTGCTTTAAGTTCTTCCATAACAGCACTTTCTTCATCTGATAAATCATAAGGGTTGCAGGTATCTATAGTAGGAAATTCCATATCATTTATTTTATAATTGACCCCGTTTATTGAAACTTCCCCAGTTTCCAAGTTTATTTTATGTAAAAATGTCCTGTCATCCATTCCATATTCACTATGGCGCCTGATAATGCTTCCTTCAAGTTTAAATAAAATAACAGAAACCGCCTTTAATGCTGCTTCCATCGGATTTTCACATGTGTATTCCTTCATGGCAAATAAAGCAAGTGAACGCAGGCTTATGCCATACCCGCTTTCAAGTATTTCTGTATTCTGGTATTTTAAATTATTACGTATTACATTAGCGATGCACGCAAGGCTTCCTGATGCCGCACCCATCCAGAGGATATCATGGTTTCCCCACTCAATATCGAGTGAATGGTAGCCCTGGAGCAAATCAAGTATTTTATCAGCATAAGGCCCTCTGTCAAAAATATCTCCTACAATATGCAAATGGTCTACGGCAAGCTGTTTAATTAAGCCTGCCAGTGCTACAATAAATTCATCTGCATTTTCAATATCAAGTATTGTATCAATAATTTTACTATGGTAAAGCACCTGGTTATCATCTTCATCTTTCTGCACATGCAAAAGTTCATCAATTATATAAGAAAAGTCCTCTGGCATGGCTTTCCTTACTTTTGACCTTGTGTACTTGGAAGACAGCAGCTTTGCAATTTCTATAAGCTGGTTTAAAACCATCCTGTACCAGTCCCCGGTTAAAACATCCTTTTTGCGGAGCATTGCAAGCTTTTCCCTTGGATAGTAAATTAATGTGCATATTTCCTGCTGTTCAAAATCCGTAAGTATACCACCAAATAAAAGATGGACTTTCTCCCTTACCACCCCTGAACAATTATTTAAAATATGGTAAAATGCTTCATATTCACCATGCAGGTCACTCATAAAATGCTCTGTGCCCTTTGGAAGGTTCAGAATTGCATTAAGGTTAATAATTTCCCTGCATACAGCCTGCTTGGAGGGAAATTTTTCTGCAAGCAGTTTCATATATTTCTTATCTTTTAATTCCATAAAACGCCCCATTCTATACTAGTGTGAAATTTTATACTTCCTGCTACTGTCTTAATTCTTTCCATTTAAAAATAATAATGCCCGCTGCCATTAATACAACACCTGCAAGTTTTGTCCAGTGGAACGGGCTTTTTTCCACACCAAACATTCCAAAAAGTTCAATTAAATATGCTGAAATTATCTGGGCAGCTATTATAAAAAGGACTGCCTGGGCAGGGCCAAGCGTATTCATTCCAAAAATCACTGTATATGTTATAAATGCACCTATTATCCCTCCTGATAAAAGGTAAACAGGCCTTGTTGATATAACTTCCCCGAAACTGCTTTCCCTGCCTGTGGCAAACCATGCTGCCATACATACTGCAAATGCTGTAACTTGTACAAATGCCGCAGCAATCCATATGCTAGTCTGTTTTGTTACCTCTGAATTAAAAACACCCTGTACGCTCATTAAAATACCTGATATTACTGAAACCAGCATTCCCCACATAACCAGACCTCTTTTCTGTAATAAAATTATATCATGATGCCAGGGTCAAAAGCAGATAGCAATGGAGCAATCCATGGCATCAGTTGGTGGCAAAATACCTTTTGACTCCAACATCATATCATATATTACAGAATATTTCCAAAATTGGCCTGGTTATTCAAAATTCCATCAAGTATCTTATACATTGCATCAATATGTTCTTTTTCTATTATTAAAGGAGGGACAAACCTTATTATATTGCTTCCTGCTGATATTAAAATTAAGTTGTTTTCTAGTGCTTCTTTAACAATATTGCCTGCTGGAACAGAAAGTTCCATTCCAAGCATAAGTCCCATTCCACGTATATCTTTTATAATTGTATTATATTTATCTTTAAGTGCTTCAAGTTTTTCCTTAAGGTATGGTGCAATTTCATTAACATGCTGCACTATTCCTTTTTCCTGGAATATTTCAAAAACCTTGCATACAGCCGCTGTTGCAAGCGGGTTTCCGCCATAAGTAGTGCCGTGGTCGCCTGGGCACATTGCATCTGCTACCCTGCTTTTTGCAGCAAATGCCCCTACAGGCACGCCGCAGCCAAGTGCTTTTGCCATTGTAAGGATATCTGGCTTTATGCCATAATGCTGGTATGTAAACATTTTTCCAGTACGACCCATGCCACACTGTATTTCATCCAGTATTAATAAAATATCATTTTCGTCACAAAGCTTTTTTACACCTGTTATAAACTCTTCTGATGCAGGATAAATCCCTCCTTCCCCCTGGAGGGTTTCCATTATTATTGCACATGTGTCATGGTTTATAAGTGATTTTACACTTTCCAGGTTATTATATTCCGCAAATAATACCCCGCCTATTAATGGCTCAAAAGGTTCTCTGTAATGTTTAGTGCCTGTAACAGAAAGCGCCCCCATGCTCCTTCCATGGAAAGAGTGTTCCATTGCAATTATTCCGCCTTTGCTGTCTTTATTCTTTAAATATGCATATTTCCTGGCTAATTTTATAGCACCTTCTATTGCCTCTGTTCCGCTGTTTGTAAAAAACACCTTATCAAGCCCTGATGCTTCTGTAATATAACCTGCAGCTTTAACTGAAGGCTCATTAAAATAAAGGTTTGATGTGTGTATAATCTTGTCTATCTGTTCTTTAAGTGCCTGTTTATACTCCTCATTACTGTAGCCAAGTGCACAGACAGCAATGCCTGCACCCATATCAAGATACTTATTGCCCTGGCTGTCATAAATGTAAACACCTTCACCCTTTGTAAATACAAGGTTTCTGTTATATACATGTATAAAATGTTTTGAAATTTCTTCTATATCCATAACAATCCTCCAGTATATTTATAGTAACTTTAATGTTCATTAAAATAACGTCCGCTGTCATCACCTATTATAGCTGTACCAATACCTTTCTTTGTAAAGAACTCCAGAAGCAGGCAGTGCTCCCTTCTGCCATCAAGGATATGCACCCTGTTTACTCCTGAATTAACAGCATTTATGCAGTTAGTGACTTTAGGAAGCATACCTCCGCTTATAATGCCGCCTTCAATAAGTTTGTTAGCTTCGTTAAGGTCAAGTACAGATATAAGTGAGCTTTTGTCATCAGGGTTAATATATACACCCTCAACATCTGTAAGGAATGCAAGCTTTTCAGCGTATATTGCACCTGCTATTGCACAGGCAGCATCATCAGCATTAATATTATAAGTGTCGCCATTATCATCCATGCCAACAGGTGCAATAACTGGTATAAAGTCATTTTCAATAAGTGTATCAATAATTTCTGTATTTACTGACTGGATATCACCTACATAGCCAATATCTTTTCCATTTGGCATTTTCTTGACAGCCTTTAACATGCCTCCGTCCTTGCCACATATGCCAACAGCTTTTACGCCAAGTTTCTCTACCATCTGCACAAGGTTTTTATTAACACGGTTAAGAACCATTTCCGCAATTTCCATTGTGTCCTTGTCTGTTATTCGCAGCCCGTTTTCAAATCCTGTTTCTTTGCCTGTCTTTTCAAGCCACCTGCTTATTTCTTTGCCACCGCCATGTACAATAACCGGCTTCATTCCAACAAGCTTTAATAATGCAACATCTTTAATTACGCTTTCTTCAAGGTTCTTATCAAGCATTGCGCTTCCGCCATATTTTACAACAACCTTTTTATTATTAAAATCACGTATATATGGAAGAGCTTCTATAAGTGTTTCTGCCTTCTCTGTAATTATATCAAAATATTCTTTCTTTTCTTCAGCATTCATAAATTTCCCCCGTCTTTCTTTATTCTTTATAGTGCCTGCCATATGCCAGACAGTAAAAAATATATATCCTTTAAGGAAATATTGGTATTGCCTTAAGACCTGTATTTTCCTCAAAGCCAAACATTATATTCATATTCTGGACTGCCTGTCCTGCTGCCCCCTTTACAACATTATCAATAGCCCCCATCATAATAATGCGCCCTGTGCGCCCATCTATTTTAAAGTTTACATCAACAAAATTGCTTCCCTCTGTCCATCTTGTTTCTGGGAATACATTTTCATCAAGTACACGTACAAAATATTCATTGCTATAATATTTGTCATATACCGCTTTAACTTCACTATATGAAAGTTTTCCAGACAGTTTTGCATATGATGTTGCAAGTATTCCCCTGTTCATAGGTACAAGATGAGGTGTAAAGTTAATAATAACATCCTTTCCAGCTGCATAAGAAAGCTGGTCTTCAATTTCTGGTGTATGCCTGTGTACCGCAACACCATATGGCTTAATGCTTTCATTAACTTCACAGTACAGGTTCGCTGTCTTTGCCCCACGCCCTGCACCGGATGCACCAGACTTCGCATCAACAATAACAGTATCCATATCAATAAGCCCTTCCTTAGCCAGAGGGTAGATTGAAAGTACTGCACATGTAGGAAAACAGCCAGGATTTGCAATAAGCCTTGCATTCTTTATCTCCTCCCTGTTTACTTCACAGAGGCCATATACAGCTTCTTTTATAAAACCAGGGCTCTGGTGTTTAATACCATACCATTCCTCATACTTTGCAACATCTTTAATCCTGAAATCAGCACTAAGGTCAATTATTTTTGTCCTGCTTAATACCTCTTCACTAACAAGTGAACTGCAAAGCCCTTGTGGCGTAGCTGTAAAAATAACATCTGCCTGTCCTGCAAGTTCTTCCATGTCCTCACCCATACATGTACTGTCTGTAATCTGGAACATATTTCCAAATATGCTGCTATATTTCTTATCTATATATGACCTTGAGCCATACCATACAATCTCCACATCCGGATGCTGTAAAAGTATACGCACAAGTTCTTGTCCTGCATAACCTGTAGAACCTATAATTCCTGCTTTAACCATTAATTACACCATACCTTTCATATGCTTATTTAACACGCCAGACAGCCTTACTGGATGCCTGTAACGCAATGCCTATTATACTGCTAAATTTATATTTATGCAATAGACTTTTTATATTTATCTGAAAATATACATTATTCTTGTATAAAATTACAAAAATATATATATTTATTCATCTATAATTTTTACATAAGTATATACAAGCACCAATACTTTAATATACAAACACAAAAAGCCTGTAGCATGTATATAGTTTAGTTTCCATGCCACAGGTTTCTATAATTATTAAAATGTTTTATTATTTTAAAGTATATTCAGTTTCATTTACTGTAACTGACTGTATATTATCTGTATCTACTAAACGGTTAAATACAAATGTAATGTTATCATCTGTATCACCACATACATAGTTTGCATTGTCTATTTCGGTTTTACACTGGTGTATTCCATCCATCTCATGTTCATGTACAATATATTTTTTCCCGTTTTTATAATTTATTGAAACATAATATGCATTATATGGGTCATATGCTTCTTCTTTTGAAAGCCCGAGCCCCTTTTTCATATCAACTTTAATTGAAATTGGGGAAACCTCTGCTGTTCCGTTCTTTTTATTATTAAATACTTTTTTATCTGCCTTGCTTTTTACAGGAACAGAAATAACTTTTTTTTCACTTTTCTCCATATATTCTTTATATTTAATATCATCTGCTGCATAAAGCTCATCCCTTGTACAAGGATATTTTTCTATGTTAAGAGTAACATTATCTTTATTATCTGAATCCCAGCTTGTCATATAATAATAACAATAAAGCTTGTCTTTTGAAGATTTATCAATATCTACAAATATTTTTCCGTCATATTCATCAAAACCAAAATAAAAGTCTGAATTGCCAGAAAAATCTGCCCCTTTGCTCCTGTTATAAGATTTATTATAATTAAGTGCATCCACCCCGCCTTTTTTCTCAAGTGTAAATTCTGCAACAGCAGCATTGCCATCATGTACAAACGACATTACAGACAGTTTTGTATCTCCAATTTTTACATCAACTGGATTATAAGATATATTATCACCAATTAATTTCTCTGCTTTTTCTGGGGCAATATCTTCATATTCTGACTTAGGGTATGTTATTTTACATGATGTGTCTTTTTCATTATCATACAAATATTCACTATATGGCTCACTGTATCCAGCTTTGCCTTCACTTCCCCATATCCTGTTAAAGAACTCCCCGCCTGTTGCAGCATTAGTTATAACTGGTGCAGATACAATTAACAGGACAGCAGCAGCGGCAGCAGCTTTCTTATATTTTTTCACTGGATGTTTACAAATACCTTTGCGGTACTCTTTAAGAAGTTGTTTTTTATTATTTTTATACTTGTCTGAAAATTCATGCACACCATCTAATGCATCAAAATCTTCAATAGAAATATCAAATAACTTCTGATTTATATAATTGTCCTTTTTCTCCATATCCATTACTCCCTTTCATTATAGTTTTAAGCATTAACTTAGCCCGTTCAAATCTTTTCCTTACATTTGCCTCAGTAATTCCAAGCTCACTGGCAGTTTCTTTTACTGATAAATTCTTTACAGCAAGGCAATTTACTACTGAATAATATTTTTCTGGCAATACAGAAACCAGTTCCTCAATATCAACTGGATTTTCCACATTACCATCACAGGAAATATTATTAATATCTGAATCCTGTCCTGGGAAATATATAATTTCCTGTTCCCTTTTCTTCTTGTTATAGATATTTATAGAAGAATTTTTAATAACTGTAATTATATATCTTTTACAGTCATCTGAAGCTGGTTCTGCAAAATATACATTACGTTTCATTAGCTTAATAAAAGCCTCCTGCACTGCATCTTCTGCAAGCCCTTCATCATGCAGCACACTATATGCTACATGGTACATCTTCTGCTCATATAACTCATAGCATTTTTCAATAAACCTTACTGATGCCCTTTTACTTTGCATTATTGCACCTCCCTTTATATCCTGCTGGCACCAAAGCCTTATGTATTGTGCTTACACTATATATAACCATTCTGGAAATGGATTTGTGACAAATAAAAATTAAAAAAATAAAAAGACGGAAATTTCCCGTCTAAATTTTAACATACTTAAAATTATATGTATATTTACATTATATACCAGTGTATTATCTGTGTATTCTTTTACTCCTCTGGATTATCTTCATAATATGGCCCGGTTAATTCAGCATAGCCAAAGAAATCATCATTATCAAGCTCTAATGTCCTGTCCACATAATATTCAAGCCAGTCAAGAAAATCCATTGTTTTCTGGTTCACTGGATTAAATAATGGTAAAATACCAGCATCATTAGCAAGGTCATAATACCAGACAGTGCCATATGTATCTTTATCATCTGAATTTACTATTAATATGCTGTACATAGCGCATCCTTCATGGCATAAGAATATAAACCCTGCATCTATCATATCATAATCAAGCCCTTTGTACTCTTCTTCTGTAAGTTCATAAATATCTAGTGGGTTTTTGATATTATATATAAATTTCCTGCTGGCATCTGCCTCTTTCTGGTCACGGTCAAAAATTCTATACAATCCGTAAAAAGGCTGTGAACCACTTCCTGCCACTGTTGTTATAAACCTTCTGTAGTCCTCTGGCAGCCTTATCCCGTTTCTCTGTTCAAACATAGCAACTTTTTCTTCCTTCAATGGCTTATCCCATTCTGGTGGGAATTTGCCACACATTTCATTGGGATTTTTTTCTTTAAGTTTCTCCATTTTTTCCATTATACTTTTAATGCGTGCATCAATATCCATTTCCTTTCCTCCTTATGTTATATATATGAAACTATTATTATGGTATTATACCATGGACACTGTTTATTGTACAATCCATCCAGAAAAAGTTATTATTTTTTTGCTGTTTTACAATATTGCCAGACCTGGATTGTAAATATCAAAAATATAACCAGGTAGACTATAGCTATAGATGTATATATTCCCGTAAATACTTTACCATAAATATTGTTTATATGTGAATTAATAAATATTTGTGGAATTATTACACATAAAAAAATAATTATAAGAGGAATTATGCGTCCTTTAAAAACCCGTTTCATAAAATCAAGCCTGGAAGAATCATCACAAAAAATTTCTTCATTTCCATTCATTTCTGACGCAGGTTTTCTAAAGTAACTATATCCAAAAAAGTCCTGCAAATACTCCCATCCACAATCCTGGAATAATTTTACATATCCGGTTTTACAGGCTCTGCCTTCAGAATTATAATCAAGCTGGTAAATTACATCCTCTGGCTTGCACTTCTCAAAATGATAAAAGCCAGGAAAAGTTACATTGATAAAACGCCAGCCATTATTATGCTGGAATCTAAGATATTCCTGCTCCTGCTTCCATTGTGGAATAGTAAAAAATTTAAATTCCCTCTTCATGCTTCCCATACTGTCCCACCTCCTGCATATTATTGTATAACCGTTCAATCCGCTTCATTTCTAATTCTAAAACCTGTCTGCCCAGATACGTAATATGGTAAATTTTTCTTTTATTTTCCTCACAGACAAAATATATTAACCCGTCTTTTTCCATTTTTGATAAACTTCCATACATTGTCCCAGGGCTAATCCTGACTGCTCCTTGTGTCATCTTCTGGACTGCCTGTATAATACCATATCCATGTGTTTCCTTCTGCAAACATAGCAAAATATAAAAAGCCGTTTCAGTCATTGGCATATATACTTTTTTAATATGCCCATCCATTAAACCGCCTCCCTGTCCAGTATAATATGCCGCACTACGATATATATGTAGTATAGCACTGCGGTATATATTTGTCAATTAACCAGAAAAATAAATAAAAAGCAGCATAAACTATCTATATCAAAAATAATAGTTTATGCCACTTTTTATTGTATAATAATATTTTTTGTCTTTTTTGCCCGTTATATTTGGTTATTCACCTAATAGCTTTTCCACAGAAGACAGTTTTACACAGATAGCAAACATCCTTGCTGCCTCTGCCATTTCTTCTGGTGTTGGGAAAGTAGGTGCAATACGGATATTGGAGTCTTCCGGGTCTTTGCCGTATGGATATGTTGCCCCTGCACCTGTAAGAACAAGTCCAAGTTCCTTACATTTTGCAACAATGTCTTTTGCACAGCCAGGCATTGAATTAAATGAAATAAAATATCCACCTCTTGGCTTTGTCCAGCTTCCTATTCCAAGCCCTGCAAGCTCTGATTCCAGAATATCTAACACTGCTTCAAATTTTGGGCGTATCAAATCTGCATGTTTCTTCATATGTGCATTTAAACCATCTATATTTTTAAAGAACCTTACATGGCGTAACTGGTTTATCTTATCATGCCCTATAATCTGTGTTGTCATAAATTTCTTAATATATTCCATATTTTTAAGTGATGTTGCAATAGCTGATACACCAGAACCAGGGAAACTTACTTTTGAAGTGGAAGCAAATACATAAACCATATCAGGGTTTCCTGCCTTCTCACATTCTTCTAATATGTTTAAAATCTTATCCTGGGTTTCTTCAAAAATATAATGTATGCAATATGCATTGTCCCAGAAAATCCTGAAGTCTTCTGCTTTTGGCTTTAAATTTGCAAAGCGTCTTACTACTTCATCTGAATAAGTAATTCCTGTCGGGTTTGAATATTTTGGAACACACCAGATTCCTTTAACTGCTTCATCATTATTAACATACTGCTCCACCATATCCATATCTGGCCCATCTTCTCCAAGAGGGACTGGTATCATCTCAATTCCAAATAGTTCTGTAATCTTAAAATGCCTGTCATATCCTGGAACTGGACACAAAAATTTAACTTTATCCAGCTTACACCATGGTGTTAAACCGTTTACTCCCATTGCCATAGAACGCATAACTGTATCATACATAATATTAAGGCTGGAATTTCCACATACAATTACATTTGCTTTCTTGACTTCCATCATATCAGCCATTAACTGCCTGCACTCACCAATACCATCCCAGTCACCATAATTCCTGGTATCATTTCCAAGCAAAGTATTCATATCAGATTCTTTATTCACCACGTCTAACATAGGCATGGAAATTGCCAGCTGCGAAACTCCCGGCTTGCCTCTTGCCATATTAAGCGAAAGCCCTTTTGCCTGCTCTGTTTTAAACTTTTCTTCTAAACTTGCTTTTAATGATAATAACTCATTATGGTCCATATCTGTGTATGCCTTCATATGTAACCTCTCCCTTCTACATCTGGTTTCCTGTTCTTTTCTTCCTGTATAATACTAAAGAAAACAAAATTAAACCAGGCAGTATTCTTGTCTAACAGCAATTTTACTTTATTTTTAACAATCTTTCAAGAGAAATTTTAAGCATGTTTTAACTTCCAAGGTATTTCCTAAACATTTCTTTTGCAACTGGCACTGCATACTGGCTTCCTGTCCCTGCCCCTTCTAATATTATGCTTACCGCAATCCTGGGCTTTTTAGCAGGCGCATAACCTATAAACCACGCATGTGATGTACCCTCTGAATCAAATTCCGCTGAACCAGTTTTTCCTGCCACTTTATATGAAAAACTGCTTAATGATGACGCTGTGCCGTCTTCTACTACAGACATCATAAATTTATTCATAATATCTGCCACATCTTTGTCTATTATCTTTCCATTTGAAGCTGGTTCATATGTTTTTACTGCCTGGCCTGCTTCATTCTGTATATGGTCTACAACATAGGGTACCATCATTTCCCCGCCATTGGCTATTGTAGCAGCTATCATTGCATTCTGTAATGGCGTAATTGTAGTTTTGCCCTGCCCTATTACTGTCTGTATTATTTCGTCAGTGCCAGATTTTTTATCAAGTAAAAATTTGCTCCGGTTATATTCAAATTTAACAGGAAGTTTCTGGTTGAACATAAATTTATTACAAAGTCTGCGGAATGATTTTATATCCAGTGACATGCCTATATTGGCAAATGAGGCATTACATGATTTGGCAAGGGAATGGTTTAAATCCAGGCCACCATGTTCTTCATTCCCATAACAGTTTATAACATTGCCTTCAAAGGACTCTGAACCCTTACATTTATATGAATATTTCCTGAAAGATGAACGGTTCTCAAGTATATACTCTATAGCTGTAAGCACTTTAAATGTAGAACCTGGTGGGTAAAGCCCCTGTGTTGCCCTGTTGACAAGTGAGGACTGTGAACCTTCGTCTTCAACAAGGTTGTCCCAGTCTTCTTCTACAGTATTTGGATTATATCCTGGCTTTGACACCATTGCAAGTATTTTACCAGTGGAAGGCTCAATTGCAACCGCTGCACCTTTATAGTTCCCAAGTGCATTATATGTTGTCTGCTGCAGCCCCGAATCCAGTGTTGTATATACATCATCACCCAGGTTTTTTTCACCCCTGAAAGTTGTAACAAGCTGTTTTAACGGGTTTGAATGTGATGTTAACAGAGGGTAACACTGTGAAAGCTCTACTCCTGTCATACTGTTTGCCATCCTTCCTGTAACATGGCAAAATATATCGTTAAAAGGGTAAACCCTTTTTTCTGTGCCATCTCCTTCTGTAACTGTCTTTGCAAGCACTTTGCCATCTGATGAATATATGCTGCCACGCACAATACGTTCTGCAAGTATATTCCTGCGCTTATTATATGGATTGTTAATAACTTCACTGCTGTCATTAACCATAAAATACACAATATAACCTGCCATACACATAAACACAATTACTACTGCATATGTTACAATTATTATCTGTGCATTGCCCCTCCTGCCTGCACTGGCATCTTTTATATGGGCTGGCAGCCTGTTATCCTGTCTTTCTGCGTTTTCCCTGGTTTCTTCTGCCCTGTTGGCGTTTTCTGTTCTCTCCCTGCGCATCAAATCCCTCCTTGTCACCATTTAACACATACATTCCCTGTATTATGCTGAAAAGTATTACTGTACTTATTACTGAGCTGCCTCCATAGCTTACAAGTGGAAGCGTAACACCTGTTGATGGTATAAACTTTGTAACACCACCTATTGTCAGGAATACCTGGAAAATATATTCTATGCTTAACCCTAGTGCTGCCAGTTTATAAAACCTTCTCTGCATTTTTAGTGATATATTAATAAACATAACAAAACAGCTTATTTCTACAAGAATAAGGCATATGCCAAAGAAAGTTCCAAGTTCTTCACATATTGCTGAAAAAATAAAATCACTTTCTGCTACTGGGATTACGCCTGGCATCCCTTCACCAAGCCCCATGCCAAACCAGCCTCCTGTTCCTATTGCAAATAGTGAATGTGCAACTTGGTATCCTGCCTTATCTATATGGCTCCAAGGGTCGCTCCATGCAATTACCCTTGTCTGCACATGTGTAAAAAGATGATAAGCTGCTACTGCTGCCACTGTGCCTGCCAGAAGCCCTGCGCCTAAATATATTGCTTTCCTGCTGGCAACAAATAATATAACAATATATGTTATATAAAATATAAGCGCTGCACCTAAATCTTTTTCTGCAACAAGTATTAACACATGTATGGCAGCCAGCACTGAAACCCTGGCAACATTCAGGAAATTGGTGGATTTGGCAAGCAGTGCCGCTGCAAAAAATACAAATAGTATTTTAACAAATTCTGAAGGCTGCAAGGCAAACCTGCCTATAACTATCCAGTTTTTTGCACCATATTTTTCCTCACCTATTACAAATACAAGCGCAAGCAGGATTATACCTGTTATTGCATATACCCACCCAAGCTTGTCAAAATACTGGAACTTTTCTATAAGGTATGGTATAAACAGGCTTGCCAGGCATATGGCCGCCGCAAATGCCATCTGTTTTGTGACATAGCCTTTGCCAAGCCGCATAAGCATTATAAAGCCCGTGGCAAGCAGCATAAGCATATTGTTAAGCAGGGTTTTAGACAGCCCCTTGTATACATATGGGTATGCCTTGCTTGCAAATACCAGGAATGCGAACTGTATAAAATAATAAACTGCAATTTTTATGTCAAGGCTGTTTAAATATAATACAAGCGTGCAGATAAAATGTATACTATACATCAAATATTTCTGCCGTTTATATATTTTCTCTTTTTTTTCAATATTGCTTCCTAAAAATACTGTAAAACAATGCCATGTATATATAGCAAACAGTATTATAATTATATATTTAGAAGTTACTACTAATATAGTATGAAGCATTCCTGCAACATCCATATCACCAAATATACCTGACAGTTTTTTTACTGCCTCTTTTTTATCCATGTTAATCCCCCATGCTGTCTTATAAAATGCCACTATAAAACACCCCTCCGGTAATGCCCTGTATGGGTCTGTCCTCTGTACACACCTGAAAGTACACTGCTGGTTTCTTCTGCATCTTCTATTGTAAAATCATACCTGAAACTTCGTATCCCAGCACTTGTTAAATCTTTTATGCATGATAAAGCCATTAATGGTATTTTCTGGTAAACTGTACTATAACAGTATTTACAATAGTTAACTATAATAAACTCCCTTCCTTTTGTATCTTTTATTAAAACCTGCCTTTCTTTGCCGGTTTCTTTCTGGCATCCTGACAGGCTGTTTAATGTGCACTGTGCAGAAACCATAAGCGGTATATGTGTATACACAACGGCTTCCATGCCAGTACCTGCAATATGCTTTATATAAGGCATTTCCAGTTCAAATGGCACTGTATGCCTTGTTACCCCTGCATTTTCCCAGAATTTGCAGGCAGGGCTGTTCATAGTATAAAGCCCTGTGTCTGTAATAATGCTTTCTGGCGGTCTGCCAAGTATATCTTTAATAAAAATATACCCTTCAAAGTTTTTTATAACATATCCGTCCCAGCCATAATTATATATGCTTTTATTCTCTGCTGCCATTTTCTTTTCATAATCCCATATTTTCTTCCTGAAGATATGGGGAAGTACAATATAGCATTTCCTGCCTGAAGCCTGTACAAGTGACAGTGCTTCCATGGCAGACTTATCATCTAAAAGCCCGGTATTAATATACACTTCCTGGATTTTCTGGCATTTTAGCACCTGGGCAAGCTGCGGCATTGTCATTACAGAAGCTTTATATACTTGCCCTGCATCTGCAGCATCTTTTGATATAATGCCAGAATTACACTTATATGGGCTTATCACCGTACCTTCTGCCTTGCGCCTTCTGCTCTCTGTTATATTGTCTTTAAGCTGCATAAGCACTTCACGGCGCAGGTTTTTAAGCATTGATACTGGAAGGAATAAATTGCTGCCCATATCAATATCCAGCCTGCTAAATTCAAAATCAGTATTTCCCGTCTGGCGCAGGATTTTCTCCACTTCCTCCCTGCTGGCAGCACTTTTTTCTGCTTCCTGGCATATCCCTCCACAAGCTTCTGCCTTAATTCCATCCCTTTTTACAGAAAGGCACGCCTGCTCTCCTGCTGCTGCTTTAAATGTACCCTTTACCAGCACTTTTTTGTTTTTATCAAGATACTGTTCTTTTATACTTTCCAGTACAGCAGCATTTCTTGTCCTGTATACTTTATCCCCTTTATGTATAATACAGTCCCTGGAGAACTTTGCACTGGTAATGCTTCCTGCCTTTAAATCCTTGTTAATTGTATATTCATATAATTTGTCCTGCCTGGCATTACGGAATTCTACAACATCTTGTGCATTTAAGTCCTTGTCCAGCCTATATTTTAACACGCCTTTTCCTGTACTAAGCACCTCACCTGTATATACACCCCCATGCTTTGGCCTTTTTGAAGAAAGCATACTGCCCTTCTGGTTATCTTTATTTATTTTTCCACAAAGATAACCATTAGTAAAGCCCTCCCTGTTATATACTTCTGCAAGATGCCCCATATCATCCTGGAACTCTGTTTTATGCCTGCCAATATATTCTGAATATCCTTCACTGCCATAATGCATATAAATATCTGTGTATTTTCTGTATAATGATGTTACAAGCGCTGTATATGACGGGCTTTTCATCCTTCCTTCTATTTTAAACGAATTTACACCTGTTTCTATAAGTTTATTTATATATGGAAGTGTGCATAGTTCTTTCATGCTTAAAATATAACTATCCTGCCTTTTTCCATTAAAATCTGTGGAATATGGCAAACGGCAGGGCTGTGCACATCTTCCCCGGTTTCCGCTTCTCCCACCTAGCATGCTGCTAAAAAGGCACTGCCCCGAATAACAGTAACAAAGTGCACCATGCACAAATATCTCTATCTCAGCATCTGTGTCATGGCGCATCTGCTGTAATTCACTTAAAGAAAGCTCCCTGGCTGGCACAATCCTTGTAATGCCATAATCTTTAAGCATAGAAACACCACTGCCTGTTACTAGTGCCATCTGTGTGCTTGCATGTAGTGCAAGGCCTGGAAACCACTGGCGGAACATATAAATAACCCCTGTATCCTGCACAATTGCTGCATCAAGCCCTGCTTTATAGTATGGCAGCATATAATTGTACAGCTTGTCCATAATTTCTTCTTCTTTCAGAAGTGTATTAACTGTAAGATATAGTTTTACATTATGAAGATGGCAGTAATCAATAGCATAAAGCAGGCTGTCACTGTCCGGGTTGTCTGCATACGCCCTTGCGCCAAACATGCTTCCACCCATATAAACAGCGTCACATCCTGCATTTACTGCGGCATACAGGCTTTCCATTGAGCCTGCCGGGGCAAGTATCTCCGGACGCCTGCCATTATTACCAATATTTTTTAAAGACATTATAACAACACCTCCTGCCAGCCAGGATATCTGTGGGCTGGTAAATGCATTTTATGTGCCAATAAACAAAGGGCGGCTGCCATAAAACAGTCCCCCTTATTCTTCAAATTCTTTAACATTAACTCCTATGCCATATTTATCTGGCATAATTTATTTCTTAACCGGCTTATTGCCAAGTTCTGTTTCAAGCCTTATTACATCATGTTCTGCTTTTTTCTTTTCTTCTTCAAGGACTTTCATCTTTTCTTCAAGCGCTTCCAACTGCGCCTGCATTGATATCATCTCATGTTTCATATTAAATATTTCTTTTCCCATTTCTTCATTTTCAGTACGCAGGTCATTAGCCGAACTTTGTGCTTTATGGTAATCATCAGAAAGATTTATTGCAAGCATTATATATTTCATATCTGTATCAAGCCTGCTATAACCTTCCTGCTCTTTAAACAACGCAAACTTTTCATTAATATGTGTAGCAATTTTTTGTAAATACTCGCTGCTTTCATAGCCGCTCATTGTATATTGTTTACCATTTATTACAACTTCTACATCATTTTTTGTATTCATAAAAACCCCCCATGCCGCTTCCAGCGTCCTTTCCAGCCATATATTATTGCTATGGCCCTTCATCCAGCTTTGGTGGCATATTCATCTGCCTTGTATTTTCTTCAGGTGCATTAGAAGCTAAAAGCTCTGCTTTATTCTGCCTTATTGTTTCAAGGTAATTCCTTAATGCTGCCTCTAAAGCATTGGCATTGCTTGTTGCACCCTCATATGCACTTGCAATGACTTTTTCCGCCATATCAAGCATATCTGTTGTATAATAAATTGCACCATTCCCTATTTCTTCCGCCTGTTTTAAAGCATTGGCAACTATTGCATCCGCTTTGTCTGCCGCCTGCTGTACCATCTGTTCTGCCTGCTGGTAAGCCTGCTGCATTATGCTGTGTTCCTCAACCATCCCCCTGTACTGTTCCCTGGCATCTACAAGTATTTCATTGGCTTTAGCTTCTGCATCTTCAAGAATGGCATCCCTCTGGCTTAAGATTTTCTGGTATCTTCTTATTTCTTCTGGTACATCACGGCGCAAATCATCCAGTAAATCATATAATTCATTTTTAGGAACTACCACTTTAGTTGTTGATAAATGCTGCATCTTACAACTCTCTACAAATGCATAAATATCTTCAATTTTCTGCTCAATCCTGCTCACTTGCATAGTATGTACACTCCTATCTGCCGTATAGACATAATTCATGAATCCAAGTAATTACATTTCTGCATTAGAAACTGGTATACAGAACCAGGAACTAATCCCCTGATGTCCCCTTTATACCTTGCCAGTTCTTTTACTGCACTTGAACTTATATATGAATATTCTGGCTTTGTTGCCAGAAATAAAGTATCTGCTTTACAATTAAGTTTATAGTTTGCCTGTGCTAAGGGAAGTTCATATTCAAAATCTGCCGGGCTGCGTATACCCCTTACTATTGTATCCGCACCTGTGCTGTCCACAAAATCAATTAAGAGCCCATCAAATGATAACACCTCTGTGCCTGGCATATCCTGTGTAAGTTCCTTTAACATCTGCACACGTTCTTCAACTGTGCATAACGGGGTCTTGCTGCTGTTGGCAAGAACACCTATTACCAGATTGTCAAATATTGCTGCTGCCCGTTCTATTAAATCCATATGCCCTGTTGTAACCGGGTCAAAACTTCCCGGAAATACTGCTGTTGCCATAATTCCCCCATTTATGCTGTTTAACAATTTATCTTATAGCTTAACCCTTAAAAAAATATGCTGGTTATTTTTATATTCCTTTACCTTTTCCAGACTGCATGGAAAGCTTTCAATATATGAAATGTCTTCACCCTTTTTTGTTTCTATAATTATAAGGGTATCTTCTTCTACAATATGTGAATTTAACAAAAACCTTGTTGCTTCTTTCTCAAAGCCTTTTCCATAAGGCGGGTCCATAAATATTATGTCAAAAACCCTGCCAGCATTATCCAGTTTTTTTAAAGCATGCATAACCTCTGTACGCATAACCTGTGACTGGTTTCCAAACCTGGTTTTCCTGATATTTTCATTAATGCAGGCAAGTGCTTCTTTATTATTATCCACAAATACTGCTTCTTTAGCCCCCCTGCTTAATGCTTCAACTGCAATGCTTCCGCTCCCACTATATAAATCAAGGAAACGGCTGCCTGGAACATCAGCCTGTATTATGTTAAACAAGGTTTCCTTTATCTTTCCTGTGGTGGGTCTTGTATGTTTTCCCTGTGGTGTCGCAAGGTTCATGCCCCTTGCTGTTCCTGCTATAACTTTCATATGCACCTCGTTTATAACAATTTGGTAATCATCTCATTGTAACACATCATGTTATTGTGGTCAAATATGTTTATATCCTGTAAAAATGCGCTGTCAGTTATATTAAAGCGTCTAAAATGGCGAAAACAGACCGTTTTTATCCAGAATCCTATTATAGCACAGCTATCCTGTAACATCCTGTGCCACTATTGTCATTAACTGTTCTTTTGTAGGTGTTCCAATCTGTACAAGCCTGTTTGCCTGGTTTGTTACAATCTTCTCAAACATGTTCCTTATTCCCCTTGCATTTCCAAAATCTTCCCACTCTTCCTGCTCCATGCTGCTAAGCTGCTTTAGTACAAGTTCTTTCGCACCTTCTTCTATTTTAAGCCCTGCCCCGTCTGCCATAACTTCCATAATATCTATAAGTTCGCTCCTGCTGTAATCAGGAAAATTTATAAACTTATTAAAACGGGATATAAGCCCTGTATTGCTTTTAAGAAATGTTTTCATTTCATCTGTATAGCCTGCTACAATTATTACAAGGTTGTCCCTGTGGTCTTCCATAAGCTTTACAAGCGCATCAACAGCTTCGCTTCCAAAATCATTTGGCACATCAGGGTTTATAAGAGAATATGCCTCATCTATAAAAAGTACACCACCTATTGCCTGTTCAATAATTTCATGTACTTTTATCGCAGTCTGCCCTACATACCCGGCAACAAGCCCTGAACGGTCAGTTTCTACCATTTTTCCATCCGAAAGTATGCCAAGCGCCTTGTATATCCTGCCTACAATACGTGCCACAGTGGTTTTGCCTGTACCTGGATTGCCTGTAAATACCATATGGTAAGACATGTCCATTACTGGCATCTGCATTTTTTCACGCAGTTTCCTAATCTTAATAAGGTTGGTTAATGACTGTATCTCACCCTTGACATCATTTAACCCGACAAGTGAATTTAATTCATCTAGAATTTCCTTAATCTGTCTTTCCTGTTCCTCCTGCTCTGCCCGTTCCCTTTCTTCAAGCCTTTTCTTTACTGCAAGGAACTTTTCCCTTGCGAGTTTTTCTTCCCTTTCTTTAGCAAGCCTTGCATCTTCTTCTACACGTTTAAAAAATGCTTCTTTTAACCGTTTCTTTTCTTCTTCTTTCTGTTTCCTGTCCTCTTTCTGGTTCTTTTCCTCTGTTGCTGCCTGTCTCTCTATACCAGCCTTTACAGCTATTGTATTGCTCTTATTTTCTTTACTCTTTTTTTCATGTTTATTTTTTGCTTCTTTTATTATAGCTTCCTGATGTTTTTTTGTTTTTCTGCCCTGTCTTTTAACTGGAGGCTTTGTTCCATTATTCCTGTTTTCCAGCTGTATATTGTTAGTGTCCATAATATTAACAGGCGTGCCGGCATCTTTTGTTTTACTGTTTACTTGTGCCTGTTTTTCTGTATCCTTTTCTTTGCCTTTTTTGTCTTCTGCCGTCCAGTTTATGCTGCAGTTTAACCCATCTGGCATAAGTTTTCTTTTAATATACTCTTTCTGGCGTTTTATATCCTGGTCTATAATAAAATTGCTTATTTTCTCATAGTATTTCTGTATAAAACTATTTACCTGTACATCCTTGCCATGGTTAAGGTATGCCATGCAAAGCAGTATATTCAAAAATGCATCCAGGAAATACAAGGTCATATCACCTTTATGTTCTTTGTCATACAGTCCGCAAAGCTGCAAAAGCACTGGCGGCAGTTCATAAAGACGCTTGCTGTCACTATATACAGACCTTTTTATCCTGCCTTCTTCCGGAATCCCAAGTGGGTTACTTACAGTAATTACACGCATAAACTCACGCTGGCTGTCCAGAATTTCCCCACAATGTACTGCAAGGTTCATAAGTACAGACTGTACATAGAGGTCTAAAACCTCTGTGCTCGACTGTTTCATAACCTTCTCTGCCTGTGTCCAGAACCCTTTTTCTTCCAGTCTTGTACAATATAAAATAAGCTTATCATAATTAACCCTGCCAAGCTCAAATAACTTTTCATCTGGGTAAAGTGTGTCTGCCATAGGCCCGCTGCTCCTTCCAAAACAAATTATTACTATCCACACTGCGCTGTCCATAGTAACAACAGCACTTCCAGTGCCAAAGATTTACAATATGCCTATATAATTTTACTATGTTTAAATTTAAAAATCAATGCTACATTACACCATGCCCACGTCCGTTTCATAAATTTCCAGTTATCCTGTGTTTGTGTAAAAACGGACGG
>CAJTXH010000035.1 GCA_910580005.1 uncultured Lachnospiraceae bacterium
TAATTTCTAATTGTCCTACTCAGAAAACTGACGGATAATAAAAAGTTATCCATCACTTTTTACCATAATACCACTTTTTTCCATAAAAGTCACTATATTTTTTCTATTTTTTTATTAATTTCACACAATTCCACTTTATCTAACCTGCTTCTAACTAAAAAGCTATAATATAGTCAAAACTACTAAACAGCAAAGGAGATAAACCAAATCATGAATGAAATCAAACCACATTTCAAAAACTACATAAATTACTGTATACTGCAAAAACGGCTGGATAGTAAGACCATAAAAGCCTACCGGATTGATTTAACCCAGTTTATCAGCCATATTAGTGAAACATATATAGAAGATATTAGCCAGGACACTTTAGAACAGTATATCTCTTATCTGCATCAAAATTACCAGCCGAAAACTGTCAAAAGGAAAATTGCTTCACTCAAAGCAATGTTTCATTATTTTGAGTATAGGGGGTTAATTGTCCAAAATCCATTCTGCAAAGTGCAGGTAAGGTTCAGAGAACCTGTAATTTTACCAAAAACAATACCTTTAGATACAGTAGAATGTCTTTTGAAAAATATATACAGACAACAAAATAATGCCAAAACAGCATACAAGCGAAAAAATGCTGTCAGAGATGCAGCCGTTTGTGAACTGTTATTTGCAACAGGCATGCGTATTTCTGAACTTTGCTCGCTAAATACAAGCAATGTAAATCTCCATGATGGAACAATTCTCATTTATGGCAAAGGCAGCAAAGAACGGCGTCTTCAAATCAGCAATCCAGATGTACTTTCCACATTAAGAAGTTATAAAACTGAATTTTCTTCGGAGATAGAAAACTGCCACCATTTTTTTGTGAACCAGTCTGGAAGCCCGTTGTCAGACCAGACTGTCCGCAGAATGATAAACAAGTATACACATATTGCAGCTATTGATTTACATATAACCCCACATATGTTCCGGCATACCTTTGCAACCAGCTTGTTAGAGGCAGACGTAGATATCCGTTATATACAGGAAATGCTTGGACATAGTTCTATTAATATTACAGAAATTTATACCCATGTAGCTGTTTCAAAACAACGGGATATTCTTGCCGCGAAACACCCTCGGAAAGACTTTGCCATTTTTTGATGTAATATTATTTCCCAAGAGTTAGAATTGCATAAACAGAGTGTTATTAAGGCTTTTTATTTCTTTAAAAGGGATAGTAAAAGGGGGAGCAAGGGGTAGTAATATTATACCTTTTGGACAGCACAGGTTACTGGACTGCAAACTAAGGTTTTTATACAATATATTTAACAGCAATGCCAGTAATAAAACTAGGAAACAGTTTTTAACCAGATATTTATACTGGCGGCTGTTTAAAAACTGAATAGGACAGGCATATATTCTGATATATTTCCGCTTTGCCATTTATATGGCGGAGTGGCCAGAACCCGTTTCGTGCCATGATAATCCTGCATAGCAGTTTGTTTTTTAAATATCCGTAAAAAATGTTTAAATATGTAAGTATTTTTCTGGTGCGGATTTTTAACCTGCTGTGTTGCCTGTGAAGGATTGGAGCAGAGGTTGTGGCCTGCCAGGGCAGCATCTGGGAAGAATGGATTATACAGACACCATGATTGCAGAGAAAATTCCTTTCATGGGGTGGCAGCCTGCACATGAAACCGTTTAGGCAGGTGGAAGTGCAGTGGGGACGGGCATGGTCCTGTGTATGCAGACCCGGCTGGGGGCAGGTTGTGGTTGTTTTTATTACAGGGGCATCTGGCTGTTTTATAAAGCTGGTTGTCCTCTGGTATAAATGTTTCTGTTAGTTTCTGGTACTAAGGTTCAATGTCCATATTATTGTAAAATGCCATATGCTTTGCAGGACCAGGAACATTTATATAAGAGGATAACAAAACTTAAATGTCATAGGACAACTAATGCCATGAATATAGTTTTTATACAGGGAGGTGGTTCTGGTGCAGGCACAGGAGGATATTAAGGGTGCAGGTAAAGAGGTGTTATGGGATATTGATGGAATAGGCATAGATAAATTTGACACCATAGAAAATAAAACAGTGAAGTTTGCAGAGGATACAGGTGGCAATGTGGAATCGCATATAAATAGCGGGTATGTAGTAAGGAATTATTTTTCTGACGGGGGTTATAGTGCAACAGAGGCGTTTATACATTATATTAAAAAAATTGCAGAAGTTAATTATTAAAAATGTGTAAAAAAGCCTTGGCAAAAGCCGTATAATATGGTAATTTATAAACAGGACTGGAAGTGGAGTTCCTGGTTTTATTACCATTTGTGTGGTTTCCATGTTAATGGAATAATAAAGACCAGGAGTGAAGCATATGGATACGGAACGTGTTTATAAGGCTGCCCTTTATCTCAGGCTGTCAAAAGATGATACAGATATTGACGGCAGCATTAAAAAAGAAAGCAACAGCATTGGAAGCCAGAGGGATTTATTAAAAGCATATATAAAAAAACATAATGACATGGAAATATCCGGGATTTATACTGACGACGGGTATTCCGGTGCATCTTTTGGTGACAGGCCAGAGTTCCAGAGGATGCTGTCAGATATATATGCCAGGAAAGTGGACTGTGTAATTGTAAAGGACCTTTCAAGGTTTGGACGGGATTATATTGAAGCTGGGCGGTTTATACAAAAAACCTTCCCAGCTTTTAATGTGCGCTTTATTGCTGTTACAGATAATTACGACAGCCTGTATGCAGACAGGGCAGATTCTTCCCTTGTGCTGCCAGTAAAAAACTTTGTGAATGACAGTTACTGCCGGGATATCAGCGTGAAAGTGCGTTCATGCCAGCAGGCTAAACGTCTTGAGGGGCAGTGTATTTCTGCATTTGCAGCATACGGTTATATGAAAGACCCGGATAATAAAAACCATCTGGTCATTGATAAATATGCAGCAGGCATTGTAAAAAAGATTTTCAGGTGGAAAATGGAGGGCATGAGCCTTTTAGCAGTTGCAGACAGGCTGGACTCGCTTGGCATTCTTCCACCAGCAGAGTATAAAAAGATGGCAGGGCTTAAATACCAGTCAGGGTTTAAGGCTGCAAAGACAGGGAAATGGTCTGCCGTATCAGTAAAACGTATACTGACGGACAGGGTTTATACAGGTGACATGGTACAGGGGAAACGTGAAAAAATCAGTTATAAGATGAAAAAGCGCATTGTGAAACCAGAGAATGAATGGGTCTGTGTGGAAAACACACATGAAGCAGTCATTTCTAAAATGGATTTTGATATTGTACAGGAACTTTTAATGTATGATGGCAGGTCGTCTGCTGGTACAGGTACAGCAAATTTTTTCTGCGGGGTTTTGTTCTGTGCAGACTGTGGTGTGCCAATGGTTAAAAGGACAAACAAGTATAAGGGCAGGCAGAAAGTGTTTTACATATGCCAGACCAAAAACCAGTCCAGGGGCTGTACCAGGCACAGCATACCAGAGGAAACATTAAAAAACATTGTTTTGAAAGAAATTGTTTCTTTTACGGATTTAATGGCATCTTATTCTGATGTACTGGATTTTGTAAAACAGATGGACCTGGATTACAGCAGGGCAGTGGGATATGATGCACAGGTTTGTGCGCTCACCAGTGAATATAACAGGTATTACAGCCTGAAAAGCGGGCTTCTTTCTGACCTTAAAGACGGGCTGGTTGACAGGGAGGAATTTGAAGAATTTAACCGCATATATGAAAACAAGTGCAGGGAACTGGAAAAGGCAATTGAAAGCCAGAAAAAGCTTGTGGAAAACCTGTTACATAATGGGACACTGGCGAAGTCCAGGCTGGAAAAGTTCAGGGAAACAGCCCAGATCGGGGAGCTTACAAGGGAACTGCTGGTTACTATGGTAAAAAAGATATATGTACATGAGGGAAAAAAAGTTGATATCCAGTTCCGTTTTGCAAATGAAATGGAGAAACTTGGCATGTTATCCCAGATGGCAGGCGCATATGCACCAGGGCAGGGGGTGGTATAGATGGCAAGGACAGCAAAGAGGTACCAGAAAGCAGAAACAGGTTATAAACAGTCCGGCCTTCCTGTATTTTCTGCCGGTATATACAGCAGGGTTTCAGTTGACAGTGGTGAAAATAAAACAGAAACCATAGAGAACCAGATAGAGATTGCCAGGCAGTTTGTAAGGGAAAATAACAGCAGCACGGAACGTAAAATGGATTTACAGATATATGATACTTATATAGACAGGGGGATTACAGGTACATCTTTTGACAGGAAAGGCTTCATGCGCCTGATGGAAGATGTGAAAGGGCATAAAATTAACTGTATCATTGTTAAGGATTTATCACGTTTTGGCAGGGATTATATTGAAACCGGCAATTATATTGGGAAAATCCTGCCGTTCCTGGGCTGCCGTTTTATTGCAGTTACTGACGGGTTTGATTCAATGTCAGGAAATGCAGCAGAAAGCCAGCTTGCCATGGACATTAAAAACCTTGTTAATGACATGTATGCAAAAGATATATCAAAAAGGTCAGCACTTGCAAAAAAAATGGCAGCCCAGGCAGGCTCTTATATTGGAAGCTTTGCACCTTATGGCTATAATGTTGTAAATATAAACGGGATACGTAAATTAGTTGTGGATAATGAATGTGCTGGCATTGTAAGGCTGGTATTTGAAAAATATGCAGGCGGCTGTTCCTATAATGATATTATTTCTTATCTGTATACAAATAAAATCCACAGGATTAGCGATTATAAAAAATACCACCATGTATACTGTGAAAGCGGTGAAACCCTGCACCAGTGGGGACAGAATGTAATAAAGGGGTTATTAAGCAACCCTGTATATACAGGAAACCTGGTACAATGTAAAAAAAGTGCAGGGTTATACAAAGGGCAGAAGAAAGCCATGCCAGCCAGTAAAGATGAATGGGTTACTGCCAGTGGGACACATGAAGCAGTTATAAGCAATGGGCTTTTTGAAGAAGTACAGCAGATGCTAAAGAAAACTGTAAAATGCGCACCAAAGCAGTACACAGATAAAGAAACAGACAATATTTACCGTAATATTTTATACTGCGGTATCTGCGGAAAACGCATGCACCCTGTTTTTTATGGGTGCAGGGGGAAAGATGAAAGGCATTTTTCATATTATTGCAGGAACGCTTATATGATTGATGGAAGAAAGTGTGGAAAAAATTATATAAGGGAGGAACATCTGGACATTTATGTTATGGGACAGTTAAGACAGGTGTTAAAATCCCAGAAAGTAAAAGCAAAGGACTGTATACAGGCAAACAATTCCCTGTGCAGCCAGAAAATAAATGCATACCTGGAAGAAGAAAAAGAACTCGCAAAAGCCTGTGAAGCAGTTAAAGAAGAATGTGCTTTAAAATTTATGCAGTATAAAGAGGGGGAGTCCACGAAGGAAGAATATTTGAAATCCAGGCAGTATAAAAAGGAACAGGAAAATTTTTCAGAAAAAAGGAAGGCAGAATTAAGGGAAAAAATCCAGGACTGTAAGTTACAGGCAGAAGAAAAGAACCAGTTTTTAGAAGCCATTTTAAAAACCACTTTAAAAGCGGAAAAATGCCAGAAGCTGGATATCCATCTGGCAGAGGCATTAATTGCTAAGATACTTTTATTTCCAGACGGCATTATTGAAATTTATTATAAATTTACAGACGGGGGTGCACAGGTTGGAAAATAATTACAGCAAAGGCATGGTTGCCGGTTATTATCGCCTGTCTGTGGAAGATGGCAGCCTGGAAATGGAGAGCAACAGTATTTCCAGCCAGAGGCTGCTTGTGAAAAAATATATTGCTTCCCATAAAGAGTTTGAAGGGTATGGCTTTTGTGAATTTTATGATGACGGGTATTCCGGCACAACAATGGACAGACCAGGCATACAGAAACTTCTTGCAGGGATAAAGGATAATAAAATACAATGTGTCATTGTAAAAGATATTTCCAGGTTTTCAAGGGATTATATAGAACTTGGCACTTATATGGAACAGGTTTTCCCGTTTATGCAGGTCAGGTTTATTGCCATTACAGACCATTATGACAGCAATGGTCCTGCAGGGTCCGTTGGCATGGATATTGCTTTTAAAAGCCTTTTATCGGATTTTTACTGCAAAGATGTTTCAGACAAGGTTAAAAGTTCACTGGAAGCAAGAAAAAAGCAGGGTAAATATGCCACAGGCTCTGTACCTTTTGGATATATGAAAAATAAAGACAACCCGCAGGAACTTCTCATTGTGCAGGAGGAGGCAGAGGTTATAAAACGCATCTTTTCTTTGTCACTGGAGGGGAATAACCTTACAAAAATCTGTAAAATCCTTAATGACGGAGGGGTAAAAACACCGCTTGAATATAAAAACGCCAGAAAAAAACAGGACAGGAAAGAACTTATGCAGGGGCATAAATACTGGCAGCCTGCAGTAGCCAGGACAATACTTACAAATGAAACTTATACTGGCAGCATGGTTTATAATAAATCAGAACAGGCAGGGGTGGGACAGAAAAAGAAAATATTAAAACCACGCAGTGAGTGGAAAGTGTTCCCAGGACATCATGCTGCTATTATAGACATGGAAACTTTTGACAAGGTGCAGGGGAAGTTTTTCCACAGGAAAGAAACAGGACGTACACCTTTTTCTTATCCGCTTAAAGGAAAGGTTTACTGTGCATATTGTAACAGGTGTCTGAGGGTAACAAAACTGTCAGGGGGCAGGCTCTCATTATATTGTGCAAACAGGAAACTGAAAAGCGGCAGCCAGTGCATACAGAAACCCATCGGGAATGAATGGCTTGAAAGTGTGGTATTAAAAGAGATACAGTTACAACTGGGGAAGCTTAAGGACCTGGACATAATTATGAAAGGAACCAGCACAGGATGTAAGGGCATAAATGTTAAGGAAAAGACATTACTGGAAAAACTGGAGCAGGACACAGGAAAACTTATCCAGGAAAAAGCAGATAACCTTGAAGAATACCATAAAGGTCTTATTACAAAAGAAGAATTGCTGGCAAGACGGGACAGTATAACAGGGCAGATTGAAGAAAGAAAAAAACAGCAGAAAGAATTAGAAGAAAAAGTATGCCAGGGCATGGAAGAATTACAAAAGAAACAAAAGGAATACAGTAAGTGGTCTGCGTATTACTCGCTTGATGTTTTGTCAAGGGAAATGGCAGAAGCATTTATAAGTAAAGTAGTTATAGATAACCAGAAAAATATCAGTATATTCTGGATGTTTAGCAGGGAATAGCAAAACCAATTTAAATTATTACAGGCAGGCATTATCTGTCTGCCTGAATGTGGACTGGTCCTGCTTTTTAAGAAATTTGTATTTTAAATGTTCGGCCTGATGGGATTAGAATTTATGGACAGTTAAAAAACAGTGTTTATCTGGTTATCTGCATTAGAATTTGAAGATTGAAAAAACAGGGGGTTTATGACATAATAAAAAATATAAAAAAGAAATTTGGTTAATATTTTTTTGACCGGAGAAAAAACTATGTATACACCTGTAATTTTATATGACAGAAAAATAAAAAATTGCATTATATTGATAGTATTTTAGAAAATTCTTTAAATTTAAGTAAGGTGGAAAGTATATGCAGACAAAAATAAAGGAGGATAATATGACAGTAATACAGGAACAAGCTATTGAAATAATCAAAAATATGCCAGATGAGAAAATATATTATGTAATAAATATATTAAAGGGAATTGATGGTTTATATCCAGCTAATAAAGTATATGGTATTGAAAAGTCACAGGCAGCATATGAAAATCTCCAGCATTTTCGTAAACCTGGTATAACAGACAGGAATTATAAAGCTGAACTGGCAAATGCATGGGAGGAAAAATATGAAAGTGTTGATTGATACAAATGTAATAATAGATGCACTTATAGGAAGACAGCCATATTATGGTAATGCTGATAAGATAATAAAATTATGTGCTGATAAAAAGGTTACTGGATATATGGCAGCACATTCAATACCAGATATATTTTATATTTTAAGAAAAGACTGGACAGAAGACGAAAGACGTGAGTTATTATTAAATTTATGTGATATCCTGTTTATAGAGAAAGTTGATTCAGGGAAAATAATTTCTGCACTAAAAAATAAGGAATTCAAAGATGTGGAGGATTGTTTACAATATGAATGTGCTGCCTCTGTTCTGGCGGATTATATTATTACAAGAAATATAAAAGATTTTTATTGTTCAGTTATTCCAGCTATTTTACCAGAAGATTTTTTAAATCTTTTAATGTCCTAAATAAAAATATATCAAAATAAGAAAGGGGCGTTATAGTGGGCGTATTTCAAAAAAATCCTGAAATTGCGGGGTATCTGGCTGTTTTAAAAATCTTTAGCAAAAGCCATATAATATAGTAATTTATAAACAGGTATTTAAAGAATTTAACCATATATATGAAAACAAGTGCAGGGAATTATAAATAGCCATTATTTAGCAGAAAATTTGCTCTGCCGGTATATGGCAGTGACAGGGAAGTGGAAAGATATAATATTTTTCATGCTTCATTTCTTGTAAGGCATGATGAAGATGGAAAAATGTATTTATATGATATAATAGACATAAAAAAAGAAACGGGCAACCCGCTTGGGTAATAAAAACCGTACACGACAAAAAAACCATTTCTCTTTGCTTATTATCTTATGAAATCCAGGTTGTTTTGTCAAGTGGAAATGTTTTAAAAATGCGCTGGAACAGATAGAAAAATTCCATTATGACAGTGAGTTATTAAATGAGGGGTATACAAATATAACCAGGTATGGTATCTGTTTCTATAAAAAAGAATGTCTGGCATTAAAAAGTTAATATATAACCAAGGGGATTAAAATATGATTAATTTAAACCAAAAACCAATCAATGATGAAAATGAACTTGCATTTGCCATTTTCTGTATTGAAAACGTAGCTCTTAAACTTGGGGTAAGTGCAGATAAAGTATACCATGCGTTAGCAGATGGAAGTGGTATTTTAAATGGTTATATTGTGCCATGTTATGATATATTACATTCGCAGAGTAAAGAATATATAGTTAAAGATATTATCTCATGTATGCAGGAGAAAGGGGCAGAGATATGATTTTATATCATGGTTCTTATATAGAAATTAGAAAACCAGATATTTTTCATTCACGTAAAAACCTTGATTTTGGCTGTGGGTTTTATGTAACACCATTATACCACCAGGCAGAAAAATGGTGTGAAAAATTCATAAGACGTGGAAAAGAGGGCATTATTTCTTGTTATTTATTAGATGACAATGCATTAAAAAAATGCAGGATTTTAAAGTTTGACAGTTATTCAGAAGAATGGTTAGACTGTATTACAAAATGCAGGACAGGCAATGATAATATGGAATATGATATTATACTTGGCGGGGTAGCTGATGATAAAATTTTTAATACCTGTGAACTATATTTTAAACACTATATTGATAGAAATACTGCTTTGGACAGGTTGCGTTATGAAAAACCAAATTACCAGGTTTGTTTTAAAAACCAGGAAATTATAGAGCAATATCTGTTTTTTGAGGGGAGTGAAAAGTTGTGAACGCAGAACCATTAATTTTACAAATGAAGTATACAGATATTGTAAAAGGGTTTGCCAGTAAACAGCATCTTAATTTAGATGATGCATTGAGATTTTTTTACGATTCTGAAGTGTACCAGTTAATGAAAGATGGTGTTTCTGATATGCATTGTATGAGTGAAAAGTATTTAATAGAAGATTTGGAGGAGGAATACCAGAGGAAAAGAAATAGTTAATGTAACTGCTGGATAATTATAAAACTTTTGATAGATTAAAAAAAACAGCAACTTATACTTGGAATTTAAAAGCATTTCCTAAAGATACTTTTATGTTTTATATAGTGACAAAGTTATTATAGAAAGAATGGTGAAATATGAAACGTGGAGAATATATTTCAGATGAGATGGTAGTTAAGCGTGTAAAAGAAGCTGTGAGAATTGAACTAGAGAAAAGAAAAGCAATGGACGTACCTGTAATTGTATATGACAGGGAAACCCAGGCTATATACCAGGAAAACAGTGACGGGACAAGGACAGAGGTAGGCAGGAGAATGAGAAAGGGGCGTTACAGTGAGCGTATTTCAGAAAAATCCTGAAATATTTTTTAATATAAAACCATAAATTGTCACTAAAAATTTTTAACATATACTTGACACCATAGGGGATAGTACGTGGAAATGATGCATATTTATATGGAGATAAATTAAAAGCATATCTAATAAAAGGTGCAAAATGGCTTCCTGGACAGCAGGGAGTGGATACACAGGCAGGCTGGGGAGCATTATGTTTAAGGGACAGCCTGCAAATCTTTACCTAAATAATGAAATGCAGATATTTATAGATGCTGGAGACAGATTAGATGTTTGGTAAAAAAGATGGAGGAGAGGGTTTAAAAATTTCTCTGGTTGTACTATTCCCTCCCCTCCGTTTATAATAATGGTATCAATAAAAATATATTTTTCCAGTTCTGCAAAAATGTTATAATTCTTCTGAATTAAGCATTATAGTAAATGGTCCGTCATTTTCTAGAATAACTTTCATATCTGCCCCAAAACATCCTGTTTCAACTTTATTACAATATTCTTTTGCTTTGTTAATTATATAATTATAAAGTTTTTCTGCATGGTCCGGGCTTCCTGCCTCAAAGAAAGAAGGCCTGTTGCCTTTTTTGCAGTTTGCATATAGTGTGAATTGTGATATAAGCAGAAGCTCTCCGTTTACATCACCTGCTGAAAGGTTTGTCTTGCCTTCTTCATCGCTGAAAATTCTTAAATTATATGTTTTTTTAAGCATTTTAACAGCAGTTTCTTCTGTGTCACTGTCACATATACCAATAAATACCAGCAGCCCTTTTCCAATGCTGCCAGTTATCTCATTATCTGCCTGGACAGATGCACTATTAACCCTTTGTATAAGAAATTTCATAAAAATTTATCTCCTTTTAATTTTATGTACTTTATAATAACATAATTTTATGATATTATAAAGCAGGCAAATAGAA
The DNA here is from genome assembly GCA_910580005.1 of uncultured Lachnospiraceae bacterium. Classification (GTDB taxonomy): domain Bacteria; phylum Bacillota; class Clostridia; order Lachnospirales; family Lachnospiraceae; genus Butyribacter. The sequence continues at coordinate 11,066 of CAJTXH010000035.1, forward strand.
AAATACACAAACAGCCCTTGTGCATTATAAGATATATAGTAAAATATTAATGGAGGTATATGTTTTGTTTGGATATGTGCAGATACGTAAGCCTGAACTTAAAATAAAGGACTATGAAGTATACCATGCTTTTTACTGCGGCCTTTGTGAAAGGCTGAGGGCAAAGTATGGCATTGCCGGGCGTGTTACACTTACTTATGATATGACATTCCTTATAATTCTTTTAAGTTCTGTATATAATGTAAAATGCAGGCATGAAAAAAGACACTGCATTGTCCATCCAGCTAAAAAACATGAGATACTATATAATGAATTTACAGATTATTGTGCTGATATGAATATTCTTTTAAGTTATTACCACTGCCTTGATGATAAGAAAGATGAAGGCTCTGTTAAAGGAAGGGCAGGTGCATTAATTTATAAAAAATATGTTAAAAAGATAGAAAATAAGTACAAGCGGCAGGCAGATTCCACCAGGCAGCCATTAGAAAAGCTGGCAGGGCTTGAGAAAAAACAGGAATATGATATTATGGAAAATGCAAGCTGTTTTGGAAGCCTTCTTGCAGAATTATTTATTTATAAAGATGATATGTTTAAAGCGTATCTTGGTGATTTGGGGTACTATCTTGGAATGTATATTTATATAATGGATGCATATGATGATTTACAGGAGGATATAAAAAATGGCAGGTATAACCCATTTAAAAATACAGCCAGGAAGGCTGGCTTTGAAGAAAATACAAGGGAATTGCTTCTGGATGTAATATCTATGGCATGTGGGGCGTTTGAACAGCTTCCATGTCTTAGTTATATAGATATTTTGCGGAACATACTCTATGCAGGTGTATGGAACCGTTATGACTATATCCACGCAAAGAAAAAGGAGGACAAAAAGTGACAGACCCATACCAGGTGCTTGGAATTTCACCAAACGCCACAGATGATGAAGTAAAAAAGGCATATAAGGAGTTAAGCAGGAAATACCACCCTGATTCTTATGCTAATAACCCTTTGGCAGACCTTGCAGAAGATAAGTTTAAAGAGGTGCAGGCAGCATATACCCAGATAATGAATTCAAGGGCAAACGGCGGCAGTGGTTACAGCCAGGGATACCAGAATGGTTATAATAATGGTAATACCCAAGGTGGTTATACTAATGGAGGCTATACTAATGGGCAGTATAACAGGCAGAGTTACCAGAATTATGGCCAGGGGTATGGACGCAATCCTAATGGTTACTATGGTTCAGGCGGATGCAGCACAGGGAATATATGCTGTGACCTCTGGTGTGCAGATTCGCTTTGCGAATGTATGGGAGGAGATTTGTGCAGTTGCATATAAAAACAAAGGAAACAGCATGGGGCGGCCTGCTTATGGCACTTGCAGTAATACTAGTTGTGTTAAGTGGTGTTATTGAGGCAAGCTCCATGTTCCTGCTGGCAGCAGCAGCATTTCTGGCAGGAATTTTCCAAAGGCGCTTTAAAACCAGGGCAGCAGCAGCATTTATAGCTGGAACATTCCTTGCCAGTTTAATTCTTGCACCACAGAAACTTTATTGTTTTACATTTGCAGGGTTTGCTGTATATGTATTAGTTGCAGAGTATTTAAGAGACAGAAAAATATCTTTTGTGGCGGGAATGTTTATTAAAGGGCTGTGTTACCATATATTACTTGTGATAGCACTTGTAATGGTAAAATATTTTGTTGGTTTTGATGCCATCTTTCAAGAAGGATGGGTAGATAAACTTGCTGGGATGCCGTTGCTTTTTTTAGCAGTTGCAATAGCTGCTGCTGAAATTTTATGGATTGTATTTGACAGGGCATATATATTTTTCCAGGACAGGTATGGTAGTATTTTTGGAAGGTGGTTAGATGCGTAAAGCTGCTTATGAGAAACTATTAAAAGAAATCCTTGCTGAAGTAGCTGGCAGTTCACATTTTAAAGAAAGCACAAAATATATACAGCATGGAAATACAAGCATTTACAGGCATAGCATTATGGTTGCACGCAAAAGCTGCCAGATTGCTTCAAGGTTTAACCTGGATGTTTCATATAATGAACTGGTACGTGGTGCTCTTTTACATGATTATTTCTTATACGACTGGCATGACAAAGCACATAAGCACCGCAGGCCACATGGTTTTTTCCATGCATCGGCAGCATTACGGAATGCAATGCAGGATTTTATGCTTACAGATATTGAGAAGGATATTATTAAAAAGCATATGTTTCCGCTGACACCAGTTCCACCAGTGTATATTGAAAGCTGGGTGGTGTGCATTGCAGACAAGATATGTTCAGTGGGTGAAACATTTATCCAGGCCAGGAAGAAAGCCAATCTTTCCATGCTTTGAAGAAGGTATCCAGAATATAGAAATACGGAGGATAAAAATGAAAAAACTAATAGTTAGTACCATAATTGCTGTTTTTTGCATATTATTTTATAAGAGTGCGGATGCGGCGGTTGTATTTGGTATGAATGAAAATACTAAAATTAATAATATTATTGAAGTAACCGGAAATGACCCAGAAGAGGAAATACAGATTAAAAATATGGTGTCTGTTATGGAAGGGCAGAGTTTTAATCTTTCACAAACCAGTAATTTAACAGAATCTGATGCTGTAAATATTGAAAATTTAGATAATCTTGCCAGCTTTCCAGAAGATTTTAATTATAATCCGGGTGCAGTATCAGTTGATGGATATAATATAAAAGCCATTAGTACAGGCACTGCTGTTTTAAAAATTACTTCTCAGAATGTTGTTTATTTTGTAGTAAATGTTATTGCTGGCAGCGCAGATAATTATAATATATATAATGCAATAGAAACAATTAATCCAGGGGTGCTGGATAGCGGGATTAATAATTTTGAAGATGCAAACCTGCTTTATAGTGGTTATTATAGGGCATTAATCCTGGCGCATGGCAGCAGTACATTTGATGCTGATGCAGGTATACAGCATGACGGGGTTACAAATGCCTGGAATATAACAAATGCTTATAAGTTCCATAATGCAAGGCAGATTCTTTATAATTATTTTAATTCAAACAGGCTGCTGCTGTCTGGAATATTGTTTATTTCTGAATATGAAGGGATTGTGCTAAAGTTTGGGCATGAAATAACAGAAAGTGATATGCTTGCATATTCATTTTACAGAGAAGAGGAATATAACCCTGGAACTGGCATAACCCTGGAACTGGCAATAACAAACATGTCAGGCACTAATGCTTCAAACCAGCAGTTTACAATAAATAAAGGCTTTTCAGAGGTTAAAATCCCACTTGGCAGCAATATTAAAAAGAAGGATACATACAAGGCTGAAGTATTGGGAATGGGGGATTATACATCACAGGCTGAATTTGTATTTACATTTATATTTAAAAGCATAAATAAAGGGGCTTTTGTCCAGAAAAAGACTGCTATATATTCTGGCATTTATAATGGTACAAAAAAAGGAAAGGCAAAAGCAAAGACAAGGTACAGGTGTGTTGCAAAAAGTCCTGGCTGGCTGAAGATTAAACTTCCTGATGGCAGTAATGGATATATTAAAAATAATTCTGTTTCACTATCTGTCCAGGATATAGATAATATCGTAAATATATATGATGAAAAATATTCTTATGCTGACCTGTCAAAAGACATAAAGAAAATGGCAAAATTTTACCAGGATGTAATGGAACTTTCAGTTATGGCAAAAACGGCTGACAATAATAATGTGTACTGTATAAGGCTTGGCAATGCTAATGCTAAAAATAAAATATTGATACAGTCTACAATGCATGCAAGGGAGTGGCTTAATTCACAGCTTGTCATGAAGATGGCAGAAAGATGCTGTAAGTATTATTATTCCGGAAAATATAATGGCAAAGCTTACAGCAAGCTTTTTAACAAAGTGTGTGTTTATATTGTACCAATGCTTAACCCTGATGGTGTCAATATAAGCCAGTATGGGCTGGCAAGGATTAAAAGCCCGTCTTTAAGAAGGCTTGTAAAACGCCTTGGCAGGGGAAGTTATAGAAGGTGGAAGGCAAATGCAAGAGGAGTGGATTTAAACAGGAATTTTAGCACTGGTTTCAGAAAAGGCAATTCAAGGGGAACAAAAAGAGGCAGGGAAGGATATTCAGGACCATATGCTTTTTCAGAAAGTGAAACAAAGGCACTTGCAAAACTTATAAATAAAATCCAGCCTAAGGCAGTTATAAATTACCATGAGGCAGGGAGGGTTATATATTATACAAAATATTCATCACTGGCCAGGCTTGTCAGGCAGAAAACAGGATACAAGCTGATAAGGGAAGGCATAAGCAGTGCTAATGGTTCACTTGGTGACTACCTTACAAGAAAAGGTATAGCATGGTGTACCCCTGAAACATGTTCTGGAGCAGCACCAGTGGGCCATTCACAGTTTTATTATGAATGGGGCAGGCACAGGGATATGATACAGGCAGTTGCAAAATTATATTATTAATACAGATAAAATTTAGATGAAATTTTATTATATCTTTATGTAAATTTATATAATTTTACCAAAATAACATAAATCTATAATAAACTGTTGACATAGGACTTTATTTGTATATAATAGTTAATGACAAAGGCGTCATGAATATCTAAGATATCCGTGGCGTCTTTTTTATTTTTATTATTGCCAGCTGCTGTAAGTTATTGCTGTCCGGACGCAGCTGCTGTTTGCAATATATCAGATATAAAAGGGGGCATTTTTATGGATATGAGTATATGGTATTTAGTAGGAGCTGCACTGGTATTCTTTATGCAGGCAGGTTTTGCAATGGTTGAAGCAGGGTTTACCAGGGCAAAAAATGCTGGAAATATAATTATGAAAAACCTTATGGATTTCTGCATTGGTACAGCAGTATTTATTTTATTTGGTTATGGGATTATGAATTCAGGTTCATATATAGGCGGATTTATTGGAAGGCCTGAATATGGGATGTTTACAGACTTTGAAGGGTTTGACTGGTCAAATTTCTTCTTCCAGCTTGTATTTTGTGCTACTTGCGCAACTATTGTATCTGGAGCAATGGCTGAAAGGACAAAATTTAGTATGTACTGCCTCTATTCAGCAATTATAAGCATTATTGTATATCCAATTGAGGCTGGCTGGACATGGAACTCACAAGGGTGGCTTGCAAAACTTGGTTTTGTAGATTTTGCAGGTTCCTGTGTAATACATATGGTGGGTGGCATTTCAGCACTTATAGGTGCAGCAATCCTGGGCCCGCGTATTGGCAAATTCAGCAAGAGAACAGGCAAACCACATGCTATTCCAGGGCATAACCTTCCAATTGGCGCTTTAGGGTGCTTTATATTATGGTTTGCATGGTATGGTTTTAACGGGGCAGCAGCAAAAGATGTGTCAGAACTGGCAAAAATTCTTGGAACTACAACATTAGCGCCTGCATTTGCAACACTTGCAGTCCTGGTGTTTACATGGGTTAAATATGGCAAACCTGATGTGTCTATGTGTCTTAATGGCTCACTTGCAGGATTAGTCGGAATTACAGCAGGGTGTTCAAATGTTGACGCTGCAGGTGCAATAATTATAGGTATTGTTGATGGCCTGCTTGTATGTTTTGGTGTATGGTTTATAGAAAGTGTACTTAAAATAGATGACCCTGTTGGTGCAGTTGCAGTACATGGCTTTAACGGGCTTTGGGGAACTCTTGCCGTTGGGCTGTTTGATACAAGTAATGGCCTGTTTTATGGCGGTGGTGTGCATATGCTTGGAATACAGTTCCTTGGTGTCGCTTCAACAGGTATTTATACTGCTGTCTGCATGGGAATTATATTTACAGTGATAGATAAAATATGGGGGCTGCGTGTAACACCTGATGAGGAGCTTACAGGGCTTGACCTTAAAGAACATGGCCTGCCATCTGCATATGCAGACTTTATGCCTGCTGGCAATATGTTCTATTCAGCAGGTGCATCCATTGAAACACTTAAAGGAAACACATCTATAGATAATGCAGTACAGGTACATAAGGTTACACCAGCAGCACAGGCTGCCACAATGAAGGTGGTTAAAGAGCCAGTGGGGACAATGTCAGAGAAGCTTACAAGGATTTCTATTATTTGCAAACAGAGCAAATTTGATGAACTGAAAGAAGCCCTTAATGAAATTGGTGTAATGGGCATAACTGTTACACAGGTTCTTGGATGCGGTACACAAAAAGGCATGGTTACAAAGTACCGTGGTGCAGAGCTGGATATAGTCCTGCTTCCTAAGATGAAGGTTGAAGTGGTAGTTAGTGCAGTACCAGTTGAAACTGTTATTGAAACAGCTAAGAAAGTCCTTTATACAGGAAATATTGGCGATGGCAAGATATTTGTATATGATGTTGAAAATGTTATTAAAGTCCGTACAGGCGAAGAAGGATTTGACGCTTTGCAGGGTGAAAGTGAATAAAAACAGGTAGACGCAGGTCTTACAGTGTCCAGGCTAAATATTCCATTCCTGGACACGTAAAGCCTGCTGTCTTATTCCAAAGGTTACTGAAAAATTTATTTCTATATTTTCATATCTAAACATTTTAATGGTGTTTCAACAGATTTCCTTGTAATGCCATCAAGTGCGCCTGATGGTATTGGTCGTCCAATTTCCCACTTAGGGTCTGCTTTTTTAACTGCATCCATAAACGCTCTATTGTACTGGCGTTCATATTGCTGCATAGTATATCCTGCTGCCAGCCTGTCACTTTTCTTTACTTTACGGTACATATTAGTATACACATCTGACCGTTTCGTTGTATCTCCATTATGGACACCATTTTCACGCAGAAATTCTTTCTTAGTCTGCTCAAACATTTCATCCTTGCTGCTTTCAGGAATAGAAATAATACGTTTTCGGCTTTTTTCATTTTCTTCTGTTACCAGAAGCCCTGCCAGCCCGTTTACCGGGTTAATATAATCCCCATCCTTATCATAACTTTTCATAAGGTTTTTAATAGCATTGATGTTTGTATACATTGCACCATCAGCATTTGACATCATCTGTTTCAATGCAGCTTTATATTGCTTGCTGTTTGTATTGATGCCTGCCGCCTTTAACTGCTTCTGCACAGAACTGCTGTTTAACTGTGACAGCTTAAAACTTCCAATTATATTTGTCCTTCTTAATCCAGATATACCCTGGAATAAAAAACTATAATCCGTAATCCCTGGCATAATAAACCCCCTTTTTACTCGAATTTTAATGAAGGCTGAACTGTTACCAGTGTCCATCCGCTATTAAAAGATAACTGGAAATAATATTAATTATTTGGTATACTATAAATAAATTAAAAGTTTTGGAGGTTATTATGGCGGATATAAAACCATTTATGGCAGTAAGGCCAGATGAGAAAGTGGCAGAAAAAGTGGCAGCATTGCCGTATGATGTTTATAACAGGCAGGAAGCAAAGGAGGCGGTTAAAGACAACCCCCTGTCTTTTTTAAGGATAGACAGGGCTGAAACACAATTGCCAGACAGCACAGATACATATGCCCCTGAAGTATATGCAAAGGCAAAGGAGATTTTTGAGAGCCTTGCATCTGATGGCACTTTTATTACTGATAATGACAGGTGTTACTATATTTACCAGTTAACAATGGATGGGCGGAAACAGGCAGGTGTTGTTGCATGTGCAAGTATTGATGATTATTTAAATAATGTTATTAAAAAACATGAAAACACAAGGGAAGAGAAAGAACAGGACAGGATAAAGCATATAGATACATTATGTGCACAGACAGGTCCTATATTCCTTGCATACCGTTCCCAGAAATGCATTAACAATGTGGTTGCAAAGGTTATATCAGAAGACAGTCCAGTTTATAATTTTACTTCAGATGATGGTATAGGACATGCAGTATGGAAAGTTTCTGATGAATGTGATATAACTACAATAGAAAATTCATTTGCAGCCATAAGTGATATTTATATAGCGGACGGCCACCACCGTGCAGCTTCTGCTGTTAAGGCGGGGCTTAAGAGGCGTGAGGCGTGCCCAGGTTATAATGGCACAGAAGAGTTTAACTATTTCCTTTCAGTGCTTTTCCCGGATGAAAGCCTTATGATTATGGATTATAACCGTACTGTCAGGGATTTAAATGGTCTTTCCGGGGAAGAATTTATGGAAAAGGCAGAAGAAAATTTTGTAATAGCAGAACTTGGAAGTGCAGCGCATCCATCAAAAAAGGGTGATATTGCAATGTACCTGGATAAAAAATGGTATATGCTTTCTGCAAAGGAAGAACTTTTTAAAGGTAAAGATGCAGTAGCATCCCTTGATGTATCAATACTACAGGATTACCTGCTTTCGCCAGTGCTTGGCATAAAAGACCCAAGGACGGATTCAAGGATTGATTTTATTGGTGGGATAAGAGGGCTTGAAGAACTTGAAAAAAGGGCAGATACTGATATGAAAGTATCATTTGCAATGTACCCGGTTTCAATAGCTGAATTGTTTGCTGTATCAGATGCAGGGCTTTTAATGCCGCCTAAATCCACATGGTTTGAGCCAAAACTAAGGAGCGGGCTGTTTATACACAGGATTTAACATTAATTACAGTCCAGGCAGCAATAAAACAGTTTATTGCCTTGGAATAAAAGAAAATGTTATAGGGGTCTGGGATAATTTAGCGCATATAGCGCAGAAAAGAGGAATTATGAATAAAAAATTATATGATTTAATGGACTGGGAAGCAATTGAAAGCATTGTATATTCAGAAGAAGACCATCCAGACAGGATATTAGGTGCACATAAAGTTAAAAATGGCATACTTGTACACACATTTTTGCCAGATGCTGTTTCTGTCCAGCTTAAAATTAAATCAACTGGCAAGTGTTATGATATGGAAGAAGCTGATGATGCAGGTGTATTTGCAGTACTTATTCCAGGCAAAAAGGCAGAACCTTATACATTTATTGCAAAATATAATGGTTCTGCCCAAATTGAACTGGAAGACCCATATCTTTATACAGATATTATTGGGGAAAGTGATACAAAACGCTTTGAAAACGGCATATATTATGATGTATATAACTGTTTAGGTGCACATCCTGTTGCAATAGACGGGTGTCTTGATGATGCAGATATAAGGTGGGATGTCACAGAAGATACAGATAAAAAGAAGAAAAAAACTACAATATATGGTGTGCATTTCGCTGTATGGGCGCCAAATGCAGTCCGTGTAAGCGTAACTGGTGATTTTAATTTCTGGGATGGAAGACGCCACCAGATGTGCAGGGTTGGCAATTCAGGGATATTTTCATTATTCGTGCCTGAAATTTCAGTTGGCGATATTTACAAATATGAAATTAAAAAGGATTACCAGACGGTATTTCTAAAGACAGACCCATATGGATTTGCATGTGAGCAGCGCCCGGATAATGCAAGTATTGTTGCAGATATTGGGACATATAAGTGGAACGATGGCGGATGGCTTGCATCACGTAAAAAGAAAGATTATAAAAAATTACCAGTTTCAATATATGAGGTGCATCTTGGCTCATGGCGCAAGAAAAGGCATGATGGTAACAATGCCCCTAAATGTGATGAGGAATTTCTTAATTACCGTGAGATTGCACCACTGCTTGCAGAATATGTAAAGGAAATGGGTTATACACATATTGAAATAATGCCTGTTATGGAGCATCCTCTGGATGAGTCGTGGGGATACCAGGTAACAGGGTATTATGCAGTTACTTCAAGATATGGCACACCACAGGATTTTATGTATTTTATTGATTATATGCACAAGAAAAACATTGGCGTGATACTTGACTGGGTTCCAGCACATTTCCCAAAGGATGCAAACGGGCTGGCAAGGTTTGATGGGACATGCACTTATGAAAATGCTGATACAAGGAGGGGTGAACATCCTCACTGGGGCACTCTTATATTTGATTATGGAAAGCCCGAAGTTGATAACTTCTTAATTGCAAGTGCATTATTCTGGATTGATAAATACCATGCTGACGGAATAAGAATGGATGCAGTTGCTTCCATGCTTTATCTGGACTATGGAAAACAGGATGGGGAATGGCTGCCTAATATATATGGCGGCAATGAAAACCTTGAGGCAATAGAGCTGCTTAAAAGGCTTAGTGACGTTTTCCATAAAAGGAAAGACGGTGCACTTCTTATTGCAGAAGAATCAACGGCATGGCCAAAAGTTACAGGAAGCACAGAGAATAACGGGCTTGGTTTTGACTTTAAATGGAATATGGGCTGGATGAACGACTTTACAGGCTATATGCAGACAGACCCGCTTTACAGGAAAGGCAGGCATGGGACACTTTTATTCAGCATGGTTTATGCCTATAGTGAGAACTTTGTGCTTGTATTTTCACATGATGAGGTTGTGCACCTTAAAGCTTCAATGCTTATGAAAATGCCTGGAAGCATGGAGCAGAAGTATGCGAACCTGCGGGCTGCATATGGATTTATGATGGCACACCCTGGCAAAAAGCTTATATTTATGGGGCAGGAATTTGCACAAAAAGAAGAGTGGAACGAAAAAGTGAGCCTTCCATGGAAAGAAGCAGAAGAACCAGAACACAATGTATTCAGGGAATACAATAAGGCACTTAACCAGTTTTATTTAAAACATCCGTCACTTTATGAAAGTGACTATGATGAGGAATGTTTTGAGTGGATAAGCAGCATGGATGCAGACCACAGCATAGTTACATTTGTAAGGAAAACAGAAGACGAAAGCGAGATACTTTTGTTCCTGTTTAACTTTACACCTGTTGTATATGAAAATTTCAGGATGGGAGTGCCATTTGAGGGCAAATATAAAGAAATATTTAACAGTGATGATACAATTTATGGCGGAACTGGGCATGTAAACAGAAGGCAGAAAGTTTCTAAAGAAGTATCATGGGATGGCAGGGATAACTCAATAGTAGTTGAAGTGCCTCCGCTTGGCATGAGTGTATGGAGCTGCATGCCTGTATAACCTGGCACTGGCAGCAGAAAGGCAGGTTGCAATGGCATTGTTATCCAGGATATATAGCATGTGCCTGCTTTCTATTGAGGATATTACTTCAATGGCAGGCAGTGAAATTGAACTTGAAGATGTAGGAAAAGTTATAAATTCAGAGGTTTCCAGTGAAGAAAAAACTAATTTTATTATACAGTATATACTGGCACAGAGAGAACCTCTTTTAAACTTTTTAAAAACACTGGTATTTGCTTTAATTGTATTTTTAATTGGCAGGAGAATTGTCAAAGGACTGCTTAGAATGACTAACAGGGCTATGGAGCGCAAGGAAGTAGAAGTAAGCATACAGAAGTTTGGAATGTCATTTGCCGGTTTTGCATACAATATCCTTCTGGTATTTATTGTTGCGGGTATACTTGGGGTTGGTACAAGCTCAATAGTTGCAATGCTTGGCTCAGCAGGGCTTGCCATAGGGCTTGCCTTGCAGGACAGTATGTCAAACCTTGCAGGCGGTGTGCTTATACTTTTGCTTAAGCCATTTAAAGTAGGCGATTATATTATTACATCAGGCGAAGAAGGTACAGTTACAAGCATAGATATTTTTTATACAAGAATACATACTACTGACAATAAGGTTATAGTAATCCCGAACGGGACAATATCTAGTTCAAATGTCACTAATACTTCAAACCAGCAGGAAAGAATGCTGATACTGGATTTTATGGTGCATTACAGTGCCAGGACTTCAGATGTCAGGAAGCTGGTATTAGAAATACTCCAGAAAGAAGAGCATATATGCCAGGATAAGGATATGAGTGTTGTTATATGTGCATTAAACCCATTGCGTGTAAAGATGCAGGCTAAAGCCTGGGTTAAAAACAGTGAGTACTGGCCTACAAGGTTTGCCCTGTTTGAAAAGATTAAAGATACACTTACGGAAAATGGAATTGATATTTCATAACATGTGTTGTACAATTATTGCAACAGTCCGGCTACCGTCAATATTATGAGGGCATCATGCTTGCATGAATGAACACATAATGCAGACGATGGACTGGACTGTTACTAGAAACAGAAAGCTGGTGAGATAAAGTGGTAAAGTATTATAAGACAGATGACAGGAAAATACATGAAGAAAGCGGGCCAGCAGACGGGGTATGGATAGATATGTATAACCCTACAATAGCAGAAGGGGAAGAAATAGCTAAAAAGCTTGGCATAGACATAAGTGACCTTCTTGCACCGCTGGATGATGAGGAAAGTTCGCGTATTGAGCTTGAGGATGGCTACACTCTTATACTTGTGGATATCCCGGCGCTTGAAATCAGGCATGATAAGGAAGCTTA
>CAJTXH010000036.1 GCA_910580005.1 uncultured Lachnospiraceae bacterium
CAGTGCTGAAAGCACTGCTAGTTACTATGAACAGCGTAGCTGTGAATAGTAACCAGGAATTTATAACAGAAAGGGAATTAAGCCGGAAAGATGTATAATGAAATTAACTGGGATGGAATAGATTTACAACAGCCTCCTCCATGGAATGAACCAGCCAGGCAGCATTATTTTATTAAACTGCTTAAAGGATGGATGGATGGCATAGTTAAAGAAAAGGGAAGAGAGCTGTCATGCTGTGTTAATACATTTGGATGCCAGATGAATGCAAGGGACTCTGAGAAGATTCTTGGTATTCTTAAATGTATTGGTTATAAGGAAACTGATTCTGAAGATGCAGACCTTGTTGTATTTAACACATGCACTGTACGGGAAAATGCCAACCTTAAGGTATATGGAAGGATTGGACAGCTTAAAAAATATAAAAGCAAAAACCCGGATATGGTTATTATGCTTTGTGGCTGCATGATGCAGGAAAAAGAAGCTGTTGATAAAATTACAAAAAGCTACAGGAATGTTGATGTAATTTTTGGCACACATAATATTTATAAATTTGCTGAACTCCTTGCCATGAAAGTGCTTGACCATAGAGAAAAGAGCAAAATAGTAGTTGATGTATGGGAGGATGCAGAAATTATTGTGGAAAACCTTCCAACAGAAAGAAAATATCCATTTAAAAGTGGTGTAAATATTATGTATGGCTGTAATAATTTCTGTAGTTACTGTATTGTGCCATATGTGCGTGGCAGGGAACGCAGCAGGAAGCCAGAGGATATTATTAAAGAGATTGAAGGGCTTGTAAAAGATGGGGTTTCTGAGATTATGCTGCTTGGGCAGAATGTTAATTCTTATGGCAAAAACCTTGAAGAACCTTTAAGTTTTACAGGGCTTCTTGAAAGAATAGAGCAGATAGACGGGCTTAAGCGCATACGTTTTATGACATCACATCCAAAAGATTTGTCAGACGGGCTTATAGAATTTATGGGGCGTTCAAAAAAACTTTGCAAACATATCCATCTGCCACTGCAGTCTGGAAGCAGCAGGCTTCTTAAAATTATGAACCGGCATTATACAAAGGAGGATTATCTGCTTCTTGTCGGAAAAATAAGAAATGCAGTTCCGGATATTGCAATTACAACAGATATTATAGTTGGTTTTCCAGGGGAAACAGAAGAGGATTTTAATGAAACACTGGATGTAATAGAAAAATCTGGATATGACAATGCATTTACATTTATATACAGTAAACGTACAGGGACACCTGCTGCTACAATGGACAACCAGATACCAGAAAGCGTTGTAAAAGAAAGATTTGACAGGTTGTTAAAAATTGTACATGAAACAACAGCCAGGAAGGCAGAACAGTATTTAGGAAAGACTGTGGATGTGCTTGTTGAAGAAGTTAATTTACAGGAAAATGGATATGTGACAGGCAGGACAGGGCAGAATTATTTAGTACATTTTAAAGGGTGCAAAAACCTTATAGGAAGCATTGTGCCAGTTAAATTATGTGAAAGCAAGGGATTTTACTATTATGGTGAATTAGCAGGGGAATAGATATGGGAGAGGAAAAGACTTTAAAAAATTTAAGGCAGAAACAGGAAGAAAGGGAACACCAGATATTAAGCAGCTATGCTTCATTTGCAGACCAGACACAGGGAAGGGACAGGGAAGAAGAACAGTGCGATATAAGGACGGATTACCAGCGTGACAGGGACAGGATTATCCATTGCAAGGCATTCCGCAGGCTTAAAGACAAGACACAGGTTTTCCTGTCACCAGAAGGAGACCATTACAGGACACGCCTTACACATACACTTGAAGTAGCACAGAATGCAAGGACAATAGCAAGGGCGCTTATGCTTAATGAAGACCTTGTGGAAGCTATAGCGCTTGGGCATGACCTGGGGCATACACCATTTGGCCATGCAGGTGAAAGTGCACTGGATGAAATAACAAAAAGCAGTGGGGGATTCCATCATAACAGGCAGAGTGTAAGAGTTGTTGAAGTCCTTGAAAAAGCCGGCAGAGGCTTAAATCTTACTAAAGAAGTAAGGGACGGGATATTAAACCACCAGACTGCATCAGAGCCACATACACTTGAAGGCAAAATTGTGCGTTATTCAGATAAAATAGCATATATTAACTCTGATATAGATGATTCAATACGTGCAGGAATAATTCTGGAAAAAGATATTCCAAAGGAGCTGTCAGATATCCTGGGGGACAGTATTAATAAAAGGCTTAATACGCTTGTGCATGATATTGTAAAAAACAGTGAAGGTAAAAATGACATATGTATGTCACAAGAAGTCCAAAAAAGCATGTTAGGGCTGCGCAGTTATCTTTTTAAAAATGTATACAGAAATCCGCTTGCAAAGGGAGAGGAACAGAAAGTAAAACATCTTATAGAGCAGCTATATGAATATTATATTAACAATATAGAAAAACTTCCTGGTGAATTTATAAATATGATAGAAAACGGGGAGACAAAAGAAAGAATAGTATGCGACTTTATTGCATGTATGAGTGACAGGTATGCAATTAACCTTTATAAAGAAATTATGATACCTAAATCATGGAGTGTAAAAAGTGTGGAACACAGGTAAATAAAATAGGAAAAACAGCGTCTTCTATAATGAAGGCGCTTTTTTGGCATGTTTTCGTTACATTTTGGAAAAAATTCAGGAAATTAAGCCGATATATAAAAATGAGGAGGTAGTAAATTGGACAATGAAGCATACAGTAATGATGAAGGTAAAACTGAAAATGCATTTGCTGCTGCAAAAAAGGAGGATGGTTATGTAAATAAAAATGATGTAAATAGTAAGATGCTGCTTTTAAAAACAAAGTCAAGAAACATTATAGTCAATAAGGATAATATAATGTATGTGGAAAGCCACAGGCGCAAAAAGGAAATCCATATGACAGATGGTGTTATAGAGATTTATTCTACAATGGATGAATTAAATTACCGGCTGGGCAATGGGTTTTACAGATGCCACAGAGGTTATATTGTCAATATGGCACATGTAAGGAAGTATTCTTGTGACAGTATAACAATAAGCAGTGGGGAATTAGTTTATATGTCAAAAGAAAAGTACAATGGTTTTAAAGATTCATATACTTTATACCTTAGAGGCATTTAAAACATTGTAAAATAGTACTATTTTATAAACACTTGGACCTTAATGGAGAGTGTGCCAGCCCTGAATGGCAGATGGGCTGGGAGTATTGGCAAAATGTAAGTAGAACAAATGTAACATGGAGGATGATTTATGAAAGTAGAAGGAATAAGCAGCTATTATGCTTTTATGTATAACAGGAATACAGGAAAGATAACTTCTGATAATGAAATTGATGATGGTTTTGCTGATTTCTATAATTCTGGAATGGCATCAGGAAAAGGTGTTATAACAAACCAGGGTTATAATGCAAGAAAATCAGGAATTGACAGCCTGGTAAGGTTTTTTAGCACCCCTGGGGCAGAAGAAAATTTCTTTAATTCTGTATCAGGCAGTGATGAATGTACAATTATAGAAGAAAAAGTTAATGATGCTGAAACAAGGTACTATGTTGATGGAAAACTTATGTTTACTTCACTGGCTGGTGATATTACCACTAATATAAAATTTGCGCCAGACAGTTTAGCAGATACAGAGGAAAATCTGGAATTTGATGATGTATCAAAGATTTCCGTATCTGATATGGATGAAGAAGAACATGCAAGCCCAAAGCGTAAATCAGGTACATATACACAGGTAATAGTATATCCTGATGGTTCAAGGTGGCTTATTACTACAATGTACCTTTGTGGCAAGGAAATCAAAATAACAAAAAGGCTGCCATCAGTAGACCAGAAAGATGAAAAGGAAGACAGCCTTTTAAGGCAGGATAATGAAGAGGAGGACGATAAGCCAGGTATAGCAGATACAGAAGAACTTGGCATTAACCAGTCACTTGAAGATGTAATCCAGTCATATATGGCAGATGATGATGATTTAGACAAAAACCTTATGTTATTTGATGACCAGGATAAAGATAAAGACAAAAAATAAATGCCAGAAACGCCGCAAGGCGGGGAAACAAAACAATTAGCGGGTTTTTGTGCAAAATTACATTGGAATGTTATGATATATTAAAAAGAAAAAGGAACACAGCATTAAAAAAATATAAAGAAGACTTAAGGTGCTTTCTTGCCAGTGGCAGAAGGCACTTTTTTGTTTATGCAGACATTTAAAATGGCATCCTGCGGGTACAGGATGCCTAGGTATGAATTGAAAAAAGGGTAGCAGGTTTTCCCTACTAACAATTACGATAATATACTTATTTTGCAGTTATGTCAAGGGGTTTATAAATATTTAATATTATGTAGTTACGGAATTACTGTTTCCATTTTGTTTTTTTTGATATATAATACATAATAATACAAAATTTGACAATTTTAGAATATTCTGGAAAAAAAGGAGAAGAGTATGAAGAGATTTGTATGTACAGTATGTGGTTATGTATATGAAGGTGACAGTGCACCTGATATATGTCCTGTCTGTAAACAGCCAGGGGAAAAGTTCAGGGAAGAAACTGCTGTTAAAAATAATGGCATGGCAGCAGGTGCGGTTTCTGACGGGCTGGATTATAACAAAAGTTTTTACCGAACTGACAGTTCCTGCCGTTATATGGAAGAAATACACCAGATGGCAGTAACAGGAAAGTCTTTAAGCAGTGCTATGGGAACAAATATGCCTTTGCCTTCATGGGATGACATACTGCTTCTTGGGGCACAGTTAAACCCTGCACCACTTGATGAAGAGGAACATGTTAATACAATGACAGTTATTGGCAGGAATGCTAAGAAGCCTATGGTGCTTAAAAGCCCTGTATATATTTCCCATATGTCGTTCGGGGCATTGTCCAAAGAAATAAAAGTGGCACTTGCCAGGGGTTCTGCAATGGCAGGGACGGCAATGTGCAGTGGTGAAGGTGGTATATTGCCAGAAGAAAGGGATGCTGCTTATAAGTACATATTTGAGTATATTCCTAATAAATATAGTGTAACAGATGAGAACCTGTGTGCTGCAGATGCTATTGAGATAAAAATCGGGCAGGGGACAAAACCAGGAATGGGTGGGCATCTGCCAGGTGAAAAGGTAACAGAGGAAATTGCAAAACTACGTGGAAGGAAACCAGGTAAGGATATACAAAGCCCAAGCAAGTTTAAGGAGTTAAATTCCAAAGAAGATTTAAAGGAAATGGTGGATATGCTGCGCCGCCGTTCTGATGGCAGGCCAATAGGCATTAAAATTGCAGCAGGGCATATTGAAAGGGATTTGGAATACTGCGTGTATGCAGGGCCTGATTTTATAACAGTTGACGGCAGGGGCGGTGCAACTGGCTCAAGCCCGTTTTTCCTCCGTGAAGCAACTACTGTCCCAACAGTTTATGCACTTTACCGTGCAAGGAAATATTTAGACTCTGTACATTCAGATATTTCACTTGTAATTACAGGTGGACTGCGTGTGTCTGCTGACATAGCAAAAGCACTTGCAATGGGTGCGGACGCTGTTGCTGTGGCAAGTGCAGCACTAATGGCAGCAGCATGCCAGCAGTACAGGATTTGTGGTTCAGGAAACTGCCCTGCAGGCATTGCAACACAAGAGCCAGAATTAAGGAAAAGGCTGCATATAGAGCAGGCAGCAAAGAGAACAGCAAATTACCTGGATGTTACTTTAGAAGAATTAAAAACATTTGCACGCATTACAGGGCACAATTCAGTACATGGTTTAAGTACAGATGATTTAGTAACAATAAACCGGGAGATTTCAGAATATACAAATATAAGGCACGCATAACAGAACAATACAGACATAATGGAAGTATTTCCAATAGATTGTTTATGCCGTTTTAAGCGGCATGGGGGTTTAATATGGTTAAAAAATATACAGGGCAGAACGTTTATGATGCATTACAGAAGAGGCTTGATTTTATTTTTCAGGAATTTGACAATATTTTTGTGTCATTTTCCGGTGGAAAGGATAGTGGCGTCCTGTTAAACCTGGTACTTGATTTCCAGGAGAAAAATTATCCAGACAAGAAAATTGGAGTGTTCCACCAGGATTTTGAAGCACAGTATACAGTTACAACAGAATATGTGGAACGTACATTTAAAAGGCTGGAAGGCAAAGCAGATTTATACTGGGTGTGCCTTCCAATGGCAACAAGGACAGCACTTAGCAGCTATGAAATGTACTGGTTTCCATGGGATGATACTAAAAAGGGGGCATGGGTACGTCCCATGCCAGAGCATCCATATGTAATTAACCTTGAAAATAACCCAATGACAACTTACCGTTATAAAATGCACCAGGGAGACCTGGCAAAGCAGTTCAGCAGGTGGTACAGGATTTCACATGGCAACAGGAAAACTGTATGCCTGCTTGGCATAAGGGCAGAAGAGTCAATGCAGCGTTATAGTGGCATATTAAATAAAAAATATGGATATAAAGGGGAGTGCTGGATAAGCAAACAGTTTAAAGATGTGTGGACGGCGTCACCAATTTATGACTGGCTGCTGGGTGATGTATGGCACGCAAATTATCTCTTTAGTTATGATTATAACAGGCTTTATGACATGTACCATATGGCAGGGCTTAAGCCTGACCAGATGCGTGTAGCTTCCCCGTTTAATGACTATGCAAAGGACAGCCTTAACCTGTACAGGGTTATTGACCCTGAAATATGGGCAAAGCTTATAGGGCGTGTAAAGGGTGCTAATTTTGGCGCTATTTATGGCAAGACAAAGGCACTTGGCTACAGAAGCCTTTCACTTCCAAAAGGGCATACATGGGAGTCATATACTAAATTTCTGTTAGATACGCTTCCTGTCCGCTTAAGGAACAATTATGTCAGGAAATTCCGTACTTCAATAGAATTCTGGCATAAGACTGGAGGAGGGCTGGAAGAGGAAACAATCCGTGAACTTGTAGAACATGGTTATAAGATAAAACGTAATGGTGTTTCTAATTATACAGTAATGAAAAATTCCCGTATTATATTTCTTGAAAGAATACCAGACCACACAGATGATATAAAATCCTCAAAAGACCTTCCAAGCTGGAAAAGGATGTGTTACTGCATACTACGTAATGACCACACATGCCGGTTTATGGGGTTTGGGGTTTCAAGGGAGAAGAAGAAACTGATAGACACATTAAAACAGAAATATGCCAAAGCTGGTGTTTAAAAAACAGCCATGGCATTAAAAGCAGTATAGAAACGAGGAATAATATGTCTTATAAAAGTCCAGTTTATAATGTAATTTCCGTACCTGTTGGAAAAATTGTGCCAAATACATACAACCCCAATTCTGTAGCGCCTCCTGAACTGGAGTTACTATATGACAGCATTAAAGAAGACGGCTATACAATGCCTATTGTGTGCTATTTTGATGAGGAAAAGGATAAATATATAATTGTAGATGGTTTCCACAGATACCGGATTATGCTTGATTATACAGATATTTATGAACGTGAGCAGGGAATGCTGCCTGTATCTGTTATTGACAAGCCTATTGATTACCGTATGGCAAGCACAATAAGGCATAACAGGGCACGTGGCACACATAATGTAGACCTTATGAGCAATATTATTAAAGAGCTTTGTGAACTTGGCAGGTCTGATGCATGGATATCAAAACACCTTGGTATGGAAAGGGATGAGATACTGCGCCTTAAACAGATAACAGGGCTTACAGAACTTTTTAAAGATGTGAGCTTTGGAAAGGCATGGCAGCCTGCCAAAGAAGAATAGTGAAAGGGGAATTAAATGAAAATACGTATTTATAATGCAAGGATTATTACAATGGCAAATGGAACAGGTATATTAGATGGTGAAGTCCATATTGAGGGTGAACGTATTTCATTTGCAGGGACAAAAGAAGAAGCAAAGGAGATTAAGGATAATATTGCATGGGACAGGGAAATTGATGCCTGTGGCAATGTGGTAATGCCAGGTTTTAAGGATGCACATACACACTCTGCAATGACATTCCTGCGTTCCTATGCAGATGACTTTCCATTACAGGAATGGCTTTATAACAGGGTATTTCCTATGGAAGCAAAACTTACAGAAGAAGATGTGCTGTGGTGTTCAAGGCTTGCAATACTTGAATACCTGACAAGCGGGATTACAGCAAATTTTGATATGTATATGAAAAATGAAGCTAATGCAAGGGCATCTGCAGAAGCTGGTTTCAGGACAGTTTTATGCGGAAGCATAAATGACTTTGGTGGTACAATTGAAGAAATAGAAGAGGAGTACAACCATTTTAATGAGTATAACCCATTAATAAAATACCAGCTCGGTTTCCATGCAGAATATACGACTAAAAGGGAAACGCTGGAAGGGATGGCGTGGCTTGCGCATAGGTATAAAGCGCCTGTTTATACACATAATTCCGAAACAAAAGAAGAAGTAGATGGCTGTATTGAAAGGTACGGCAAGACGCCGACCGCATTTCTTGACAGCCTGGGAATGTTTGAATATGGCGGTGGCGGTTTCCATTGTGTTTATATGACAGATGAAGATTTAGCTATATGCAAGGAAAAAAATATCTGGGTTGTAACTAACCCTGCTTCAAATGCCAAACTTGCGAGTGGTATTGCGCCTGTACAGAAGATGCTTGACATGGGTATAGGGCTTGCAATAGGCACAGACGGGCCTGCAAGTAATAACTGCCTTGATATGTTCCGTGAAATGTTCCTGGTAACAGCATTGCAGAAAGTTTCAATACCTGATGCTTCAGCAACGGATGCTAATGATGTATTATATATGGCGGCATCTGGCGGTGCGCTTGCAATGGGGCTTAAAGATTGTGACACACTTGAAAAGGGCAAGTATGCAGACTTAATAATGCTTGACATGCACCAGCCAAATATGCAGCCACTTAATAATATAAGTAAAAATATTGTTTACAGCGGAAGCAAGCAGAATGTAAAAATGACAATGGTCGCTGGCAAAATCCTTTATGAAGATGGAAAGTTTAATATAGGCATTGATGCAGAAGAAATATATGCAAAAGCCAATGAATCCATTACAAGGATGAGAAATGAATAATATAAGTATAAGATGAAAGGTGGCACATGGCATGATATTTCTGCATGATGGCAGGCAGGATTACCTTACTGGAAAAATATAATGGAGACTGTAGAATTGGAAGAAAAACGTATTGTGATAATCGGGCACAGTGGCAGTGGTAAATCCACATTTGCACGAAGGCTTGGCAGGATATACAGATGCAAAGTCCTGCACCTTGACTGTGTACACTGGCTTCCTGGCTGGAAAGAAAGGGACAGGAGCAAGGAGAAATCCATTGTTAAAAGTTTTCTTGATAAAAATAAAAACTGGGTAATTGACGGGAATTACAGGAAAATCTGTTATGGGCGCAGGTTAAATGAAGCAACAGATATAATATTTATGGATTTTGGCAGAAGTATATGTCTTATACGTATTATAAAACGTTACCTGGAAAACCGTGGCAAAACTAGAAAATCAATGGCTAAAGGCTGTGAAGAAAAAATTGACCTGGAATTTATATGGTGGATTTTATATGAAGGAAGAGATAAAAAACACCGGAATAACTATAAGGCTGTCTGCAAAAAATACCCAGAAAAAATAACTATACTAAGAAATAACCGGGATATAACAAAATTTATAAGTAATTTGCAAAATAATAAATAAAACAGCAATTATAATAACCCCCCTGCACTAATATTTTTATTATTCCAGGGGGTTAATAGGTAATTATAATAAATAGCTATATGGATAATTCTGCTATAAAATCTAAATATTAAAAGTCTTTAAAATATTTTTTATAAGTTATTATAAAAAGTATTACTGAAAAAGCTGTCGCAAGATAGTCAGTTACTGGCTGTGCAATTACAAGCATCTGGGCTGTGTCTGTTAATGCATTTAAAATAAAGAGAATAGGTATAAAAAGCAGCCCTTGCCTTGATATCGAAAGAACCAGCGAAGGCAGGGCAGCCCCTGTGGACTGTATTGCATTAATCATTACAAACAATACCCCAAGTACAGGACCTGAAATTATATATATTCTTGAAAATTTAAAACCAAAACTGAACGCATCTTTATCCTCAAGAAATGCAGTTACAAGCGGGCCAGCACCAATATAGCAGATTATAGTCATAACTACACTCATGGCAAGTGCAAGACAGACTGAAAATTTTAAAACTGCAAGATACCTCTGCTTGTTTTTAGCACCAAAACAATAGCCAAGAAGCGGCTGTATGCCAGTTCCAAGCCCTATTAAAAGCATAACAACAATCATATTTACTTTCATTGCAACGCCAAGCCCTGCAACTGCCATATCACCATAAACTTTCATAAGGTTGTTTATAATAATATTGGAAGTGCTCATAAGCAGGCTGTTAAATGAGGCAGGAATGCCTATTGCAAGCACACCTGTTGCAATATGGTCTCCTGCTTTGTAATCCTTCAGCCGTATTGAAAGCAGGGAGTTTTTAGATATAAGGTGCTGCATATAATACAGGGTTGCCAGGATATTTCCAATAGTGGTGGCTATTGCTGCACCAGCTATGTTCCATTTAAATAAAAGAATCATAACAGGGTCAAGCACTATATTTGCGACATTTCCAATAATCATGCCAACCATTGCTTTCTGCGCACATCCCTCAGCTCTTATAATATTACTATACATATTTGAAATAATTAAAAAAGGGACTGAAACAGCCAGTATTGAGAGATATTGTGATGTGTATTCCAGTGTTTCATCACTTGCGCCTACAAGATAGCATATAGGTTTATTAAAAACCCATATTAAGGCCATTGAAATAATTCCGATTACCAGCCCTGTCCAGAAGCAGAATGAAGAAATGCTTTTTGCTTTTTCATTCTTTCCTTGTCCAAGCATCCTTGAAATAAGCGAAGTGCCGCCAATACCAAAAAGCATTCCTATAGCCATAAAAATAAGAAATGCGGGGGTTGCAACTGATACAGCAGCAACCATATATGCGTTTTTGGTCTGCCCGATAAAAAATGTATCTGCAAGGTTATAAGCAAGTACCATAATCATGCTTATAATTGCTGGTATGGCATTGCTTAGGACTGCCTTGGGTACAGGTGCATTTTTAAAAATTTCTGTTGTTTTATCTTCCATGTGAAATACTTCCTTTCTGTAAATTATTGCTCCAGTCCAGCCTGGGGCAAATCTGGCTGGATGGAGCATTAGATTATTTTACAGGATTTTCCTTGGAAATTCAAGAGGGAAATAAGATAATATTTGCCAGTATACATCAGTTTTCACGTGCCATAGTTAAACATTAGTGTAAAAATTTATGAAATGGATATGGATTAATATTTATTTTATATTTTATAATTCTGGTTGCAGGTGTTTATATAGTTTAATTCACACTTAATAAAGTTAAGTGAAATATAATATAAACTTAAAAATATTAAAAAAACTAACCTTTTAACTAATTTTTGTTGCCTTTTTAATAATCATGTAATATAATACTACCAGATTGATGGACAAAGGGGTTCAGCTTTTATTGCTGGACTCTTTTTTATTTTTTGGAATGGAGGATGTTACAATGGCTAATGGAACTAATGAGGCTTATAAAGCATTAGGAAATAAGAAAAGAGGGCTTTATGACCCACGTTTTGAACATGATAACTGTGGTATTGGCGCTATTGTAAATATAAAAGGTAATAAGACACATGATACTGTAACTGGCGCTCTTGGCATAGTGGAGAAATTAGAGCACCGTGCCGGCAAGGATGCAGAGGGAAAGACTGGTGACGGGGTAGGGATTCTTCTACAGATTTCCCATAACTTCTTTAAAAAGGCAGTAAAAGCATCTGGTTTTGAAATTGGTGAGGAACGTGACTACGGAATTGGCATGTTTTTCTTTCCACAGGATGAGTTAAAGAGAAACCAGGCTAAAAAGATGTTTGAAGTAATTATTAAGAAAGAAGGGCTTGAGCTTTTAGGATGGAGGAAAGTGCCTGTTGTGCCTTCAATTCTTGGGCACAAAGCAGCAGATTGTATGCCATGTATAATGCAGGCATTTGTAAAACGTCCTGAAGATGTGGAAAAAGGGCTTGCATTTGACAGGAAGCTTTATATAGCAAGGCGTGTATTTGAACAAAGTAATGATGACACATATGTTGTTTCATTTTCAAGCCGTACTATAGTATATAAGGGAATGTTCCTTGTAGGGCAGCTCCGTCTTTTCTTTGAGGATTTACAAGACCCTGGCTATTTGTCAGCTATTGCAATAGTCCACTCAAGGTTTAGTACCAATACGAACCCAAGCTGGATGAGGGCACACCCTAACAGGTTTATTGTACATAATGGTGAGATTAACACTATTGTAGGTAATGCAGACAAGATGCTTGCACGTGAAGAAACAATGGAAACACCTTATCTTTCAGGTGACTTCCACAAAGTCCTGCCTGTTGTTAATCCAAATGGTTCTGACTCTGCAAGGCTTGACAATACACTGGAGTTTCTTGTAATGAGCGGGATGGAGCTTCCGCTTGCAGTTATGGTTACAATTCCTGAGCCTTGGGAGCATGACCTTGGTGTAAGCCAGAAGAAAAGGGATTTTTACCAGTATTATGCAACAATGATGGAGCCTTGGGACGGACCAGCTTCAATACTTTTTTCAGATGGTGACTTGATGGGTGCAGTGCTTGACCGTAATGGTTTAAGGCCTTCACGTTACTATATAACAACAGATGGGCAGCTTGTGCTTTCATCAGAAGTAGGTGTATTTGAAATACCTGCAGAAAAGGTAGTTAAAAAAGACCGTTTAAGGCCTGGGCGTATGCTGCTTGTAGATACTGCCAGGGGTGAGCTGGTAGATGATGATGTGCTTAAAGAAAAATATGCTTCACGCCAGCCATATGGGGAGTGGCTTAATAATAACCTTGTTACACTTAAAGAATTAAAAATACCTAATAAAAAAGTTATTGAATTTACAGATGAAGAAAGGGCAAGGCTGCAAAAAGCATTTGGATATACATTTGAAGAATATAAGACTTCAATACTGCCTATGGCACAGAATGGTTCAGAGCCTATTGCTTCAATGGGTACAGATACACCTCTGCCTATGCTGTCAGGACAGCCACAGCCGCTTTTCAATTATTTTAAACAGCTCTTTGCACAGGTAACAAATCCGCCTATTGATGCCATACGTGAAGAGATTGTCACTTCAACAAGCGTATATATTGGCGAGGACGGAAACCTGCTTGAAGAAAAGGCTGAGAACTGCAATGTATTAAAAATCTGTAACCCTATACTTACAGATACAGATTTAATTAAGATTAAAAGCATGGATAAAAAAGGCTTTAAGTGTGAAGATATTCCTATTACTTATTATAAAAATACATCACTTGAAAAGGCGCTTGGGCGTCTTTGCCTGGCAGCAGACAGGGCATACAGGGAGGGTGTAAACATACTGGTTCTTACAGACAGGGGAGTGGATGAAAACCATGTTGCAATACCTTCGCTTCTTGCCGTTGCAGCAATGCAGCAGCATCTTGTAACAACAAAGAAAAGAACCAGGGTTGCAATGATACTTGAGTCAGCAGAACCAAGGGAAGTACACCATTTTGCCACTCTGCTTGGTTATGGCGCATGTGCAATTAACCCATATCTTGCTCATAGTACAATTAAAGAACTTATTGAAAGCGGTATGTTAGATAAAGATTATTATGCAGCCGTTAATGATTATGACCAGGCTGTTTTACATGGAATTGTTAAAATTGCATCTAAAATGGGTATTTCAACAATACAGTCATACCAGGGGTCTAAGATATTTGAGGCAATAGGCATTTCGGAAAAAGTTATAGAAAAATATTTTACAGATACAAAATACTGTGTAGGAAGCCTTACACTTGAAGATATACAGGAACAGGTTGACAGGCTGCATTCCACAGCGTTTGACCCGCTTGGGCTTTCTGTTGATTTAACGCTTGAAAGCAGAGGGCAGCATAAGGCACGTGGAAATAAGGAAGAACATTTATATAATCCTGAAACAATCCATCTTCTGCAGCAGTCAGCATGGACTGGGAATTATGAACTCTTTAAACAGTATTCCAAAGCAATTAATGAAAAAGAGAACTGTATGAATTTAAGGGGAATGCTTGATTTTAATTATCCAGCAAAGGGAATACCAGTTGAAGAGGTTGAAAGTGTTGATGAGATTGTAAAAAGATTTAAAACAGGGGCAATGTCTTATGGCTCTATTTCACAGGAAGCCCATGAGACACTTGCTATAGCGATGAACAGGCTGCATGGCAAGTCAAACAGCGGTGAAGGCGGGGAGAGCCTGGAAAGGCTGCTTACAGCAGGACAGGAAGAAGACCGCTGTTCAGCTATTAAACAGGTAGCGTCAGGACGTTTTGGTGTAACATCACGTTACCTTGTAAGTGCTAAAGAAATACAGATAAAAATGGCACAGGGTGCTAAGCCGGGCGAAGGAGGACACCTCCCAGGAGGCAAAGTTTACCCATGGGTTGCAAAAACAAGGCATTCAACACCAGGTGTAAGTCTTATTTCGCCACCTCCACACCATGATATTTATTCTATTGAAGACCTTGCACAGCTTATTTATGACCTGAAAAACAGTAATAAGGATGCAAGGATTTCAGTAAAACTTGTTTCAGAAGCAGGTGTGGGCACTGTTGCGGCAGGTGTTGCCAAAGCAGGTGCAGCAGTAGTATTAATATCAGGCTATGATGGCGGTACAGGCGCAGCACCAAGAAGCTCTATTTATAATGCAGGGCTGCCTTGGGAACTCGGGCTTGCAGAAACACACCAGACACTTATTATGAACGGGCTGCGTTCACATGTGCGCATTGAAACAGACGGCAAACTTATGACAGGGCGTGATGTGCTGGTTGCCGCACTGCTTGGTGCAGAAGAGTATGGATTTGCAACAGCACCACTTGTAACAATGGGCTGTGTAATGATGAGGGTATGTAACCTTGATACATGTCCTGTAGGTGTTGCAACCCAGAATCCGGAACTGCGTAAAAGGTTTAAAGGAAAACCTGAATATGTAGAAAACTTTATGAGGTTTGTTGCACAGGAATTACGTGAATATATGGCAGCACTTGGGATAAAAACCGTTGACGGTCTTATAGGGCGTACTGATTTGCTTAAAGTTAAGGAAAGCCAGGCATCAAAATATAATATAGACCTGTCAGAAATTCTTGATTTAACATTTGCGGGTGAAAGAAAAGAAAATAAATTTAACCCCAAAAATGTATTTGACTTCGGGCTTGAAAAGACTATTGATGAAAAAATACTGCTGCCTAAGTTAAAAAATGCAGTTGGAACAAAGGAAAAAACCAGGATATCTGTTAATGTAACAAATATTAACCGTTCACTTGGCACAATTCTTGGTTCAGAGATTACAAAGAAACATAATGATACACTTGATGAGGATACTATTACTGTAGAATGCCATGGAAGTGGTGGGCAGAGTTTTGGTGCATTTATACCAAAGGGCCTGACCCTTGAGCTTATAGGGGACTCTAATGACTATATTGGAAAAGGGCTTTCAGGAGGCAAGATTGTAGTATATCCGCCAGCAGGCTCAAAATTTAGGGCAGATGAAAATATTATTATTGGAAATGTGGCATTTTATGGTGCTACGAGTGGCAAGGCATTTATAAATGGTATAGCAGGAGAACGTTTCTGTGTAAGAAATTCAGGATGTACTGCTGTTGTAGAAGGCGTAGGCGACCACGGCTGTGAATATATGACAGGCGGGCGTGTTGTAATACTTGGCAATACAGGCAAGAACTTTGCAGCAGGAATGAGCGGCGGTGTTGCATATGTACTTGATGAAAACAGTGATTTATACCTTAAGTTAAATAAAGAACTTGTTTCTTCTGCCCCTGTCACTGATAAATATGATGTAATTGAGCTTAAATCTATAATTGAAGAACATGTAAATGCGACAGGTTCAGAAAAAGGAAGGGCAGTTCTTGACAACTTTAGTGAATACCTTCCTAAGTTTAAGAAAATTATTTCTTATGATTATAGCAAAATGTTACAGCTTATTGCCAAGATGGAAGAGCATGGGCTGGGATATGAACAGGCACAGATAGAAGCATTTTATGCAAGCAGGAAAAATGCATAGATATAATGGCAGTATGGCATAAAGTGTGTTGTTTGTGGTGGTATGTCTGGAAGAATAAATGATAGGAGTGTTATTGTTATGGGAAAACCAACTGGATTTTTGGAATATAATAGAAAAGATAATAAGGCATCAGAGCCTTTGGAGAGAATTAAAAATTTTAATGAATTTCATACGCCTGCCAGTGACAAGGAACGTAAGGAGCAGGCGGCACGCTGTATGAACTGTGGTGTACCGTTCTGCCAGTCAGGCATGGTGTTAAATGGAATGGCATCGGGTTGTCCTTTAAATAACCTTGTGCCAGAATGGAATGATTTGCTTTACCTTGGAAATATGGAAAAGGCATTACAGTTATTAATGCAGACAAATAATTTCCCTGAATTTACATCAAGGGTATGTCCTGCACTTTGTGAGGCATCATGTACATGTGGGCTGAATGACTCACCTGTCACATGCAAGGCAAATGAAATGGCAATTATTGAATATGGTTATGAAAATGGGCTTATGGAAGCAGTCCCTCCTAAAGTGCGTACAGGCAAAAAGGTTGCAGTTGTTGGTTCAGGCCCTGCAGGGCTTGCAGCAGCAGACCAGTTAAACAGGCGTGGGCACCTGGTAACTGTTTATGAGAGGAATGACCATATTGGTGGCCTGCTTATGTATGGCATTCCAAATATGAAGCTTGAAAAGTGGGTAATAAACAGAAAACAGGAGATAATGGAAAAAGAAGGCATAAAGTTTATTGTAAATGCTGATGTGGGAAAAAATGTAAAAGCCCAGGATTTAATTAATGGATATGACTGTGTAATTCTTGCATGTGGTGCATCAGAACCACGTGATATAAAGGCAGCAGGGCGTGATGCAGAAGGAATTTATTTTGCAGTTGATTTTCTGTCACGTTCTACAAAACATGTGCTTTCAGGTAAAAGTGACGGGTTTATAAATACAAAAGGTAAAAATGTGGTAGTAATCGGTGGTGGCGATACAGGTAATGACTGTGTTGGCACAGCAGTGCGCCAGGGTGCTAAATCTGTTGTGCAGGTTGAAATGATGCCAAAGCTTCCAGACAGCCGTGCAGAAAATAATCCATGGCCAGAGTGGCCGCGTGTCTGCAAAACGGATTATGGACAGGAAGAAGCTATTGCAGTATATGGCAAAGACCCACGTATTTACCAGGCAACAGTTAAAGAATTTATAAAAGATAAAAGCGGCAGGCTTAAAAAAGTAAAACTTATAAAACTTGAGCCTAAGAAAAACGAAAAAACAGGCAGGATGGATATGTCAGAAATTGCAGGAAGTGAATTTGAAATACCGGCCGATTATGTATTAATAGCAGCAGGGTTTCTTGGCACACAGCAGTATATAGCTAAAGCATTTGATGTAAAACTGGATGCACGCAATAATGTAGTTACAGAAGAATGTTCTTATAAAACAACAGCAAGCAAAGTGTTTACAGCAGGGGATATGCACAGAGGACAGTCACTTGTTGTATGGGGCATAAAAGAAGGCAGGGGTGTTGCAAAAGAAGCTGATAAGTATTTAATGGGGTATACCAACCTTTAAAGCAGTATAACTAAAGCATGGAATACAAAGAACCAGAATTATATACAAAAAATAAATAATAATAACAGTCCAGCTTATAATTTTGATAATCAGTTTAGGACCGGCTATCTGTAGCCGGTCCTTCCATAAACATCAGCATGGTATAAAGATATAAAAAAAACCTGTAAAATAAACATTTACAGGTTTTCAATGGGTTGGGCTGTTTAATTATAAACAGTAGCAGTCTGTAGGGGAATCGAACCCCTGTTTCCGCCGTGAGAGGGCGGCGTCTTAGCCGCTTGACCAACAGACCATAATATATTGTTACTTGCTGGCTTCCTGTACCAACAGAAATTAGTATACAACACTTTTTTATAAAATGCAAGCTTTTTTTATTAATTTTTCACGTCCGTTTCATAAAATTTCCAGCCGTCCTTTGTTTGCAGACGGACACAGGATTTCCGTACCCAGCTGGGAATGGGAAACCTGCTGTTTACTGGCAAAGCCCAGAATTATAACTGGAAATTTATGAAACGGACGTGATTAACTTTTGCAATTTCTTTATTTATGCGTTTGCTGTGGAATTTGGTCAAAAAAAGCTTTATTTATATATAACATTATGGTAATATAATATTAATAACTGGTTTTTATATATTATTTTTTATAATACATAATCACTAAAAAATAAATATTTAAGGAGAAGAGAGCAAAATATGCAAGCACAGTCAATGAATAATGAAGAAAAGCTTATAAATAATATTTTATTTATTTATATTTTAGGTGTAGCAATATCTGGCTTCAGTTTTGTTATGCTGTTTTTACATGGAGGCATCAGGGAATGTATCTTTCTCTTGTCTGGCTTATTTGCCATTATAATAAAGATATTTGAAAAACAACTGGGAGCAAGTGCAAAGTATATATATGCATGTATTCCGCCAGTTATTGGCGCTATAACTGCTGCAGTGTGTAATACAGATACAAGCAGCAGTTATATCTGCCTTACACACTATTATTTTGTGACAACATTATTGTTAGTACCATACTATTCACAAAAGGTGTTAAGGGTTAATGCTGCTGTAACTATTATATTTAATGCAGTAATGATGGTTTTATTTCCGGCAGGTTTTCTGAAGCTCCATCACTTTATTGGCTGGGTATTTACAGGCATTGTATATATTATTCTTTTTGCTGCATGCGTCTTTATTGTATACCGTGCTATGGAATTATTTAAGACTGTTGAGGAACAAGGCAAGGAATCAGAAGATATTTTACATAATGTGCAGGCAGCATTTGACAGACTGGAAGAGTCTTCTGGTATGATATATAATGCATTACAGGAATTTGAAGGCAATACAGAGGAAATTGCTGCTTCTACGCAGCAGATTAATGAAAGTGCTGATACACAGATTAGTGAAGTGGGAAACAGCCTTTCAGTATTTAATGAGTTAAATGATAAGATTTTACAGTCTGAAGAAAGGGTAAACCAGACTGTAGAAACAATAAATAAACTGAAAAATAAAAATGATGAAGGGCTTCTGGTAATACGGGGCTTATCAGAGAAGTTTGAGGAAAATATTAAGACAACACAGATTGCAGCAGATGGCATTAATGAACTGTCACGTAAATCAAGTTCAATTAGCGGCATAATTGAGAGCATACGTGAAATTGCACAACAGACAAACCTTCTTGCATTAAATGCTGCTATAGAGGCAGCAAGGGCAGGGGAGGCAGGAAAGGGGTTTGCAGTTGTAGCAGATGAAATTAATTCACTGTCTGCGGAGTCATCAAATGCCACTAGTAAAATAGATGCTATATTGAAAGATATTATTGAAACAGTAGAATCTACACATAAAGTTATGGAGCAGAACAATGAAGTAGTAAATATTTCCAGTGGAAGGCTTGAAGATACGGTTAAGATTTTTAAATCAATGTTAAAATCCTCAGAAGAAGTCATTAATATTACAAGGGTATTAAAAACTGAACTGGAGGATATAGTTGTTATAAAAGAGCAGCTTTTAGGTGTTATGAAGTGTGTGGATGACAGTTCAAAGAACTTTATGGATAGTACAGAGGGGATTAGCGCATCTACAGAAGAACAGGTTGCAGGTCTTGCCAATATAGTAAAAACTATGAAAGATATGCAGTCAGGCATGGAAAAACTTGACGGTGTATTACATAACAGAAAAGAGAATAAAGAGCAGCAATCTGCTTAAAAACCTGGTAATATACCACAGACATGTTAATTGTTCTGTGGTATATTTTGCATTTAATGGCAGGTTTGTGTCTGTATAAATTGTGTAACTGGAAGTAATTTTATATTGTTTTTAAGAATAAATTTATATATACTTTAGCATGTTGCATCTTTGATTGTACAGACCAAGGGGGAAATGCCATGCGTGGAATAAATACACAAACTAGAAAAATCAGGAAAAAAGTATTTGAAGAAGTTGCACGTGCTGCTTATAATGGCGGTGACAATGCCTTCATAAGCCATGAATTAGAAGAGATACCATATAAGATAACGCCTTCTGATGTGCCTGTCTACCGTGAAAGCATATGGCGGGAAAGAGCTATTGCTGCTGAAAGGGTACGTCTTGCCCTGGGTCTTTCGTTAAGGCCTCTTGATAAGCCAGTCCATACTACAGAAGGTTTTGAATACAGCAATATTTCAGAAAAATATTATGAGCCTCCTCTTATGCAGGTTATTCCTTCTGCATGTGATATGTGTGAGGATAACAAAGTTGAAGTTTCCAATATGTGTCACGGCTGTGTTGCACATCCATGTATGGAGGTATGTCCAAAAGATGCTATTTCGATGGTGGATGGATATGCATTTATTGACCAGGAGAAATGTATTAAATGCGGCAAATGTATTAATATCTGTCCTTACCACGCTATTATTAAAAAGATAAGGCCATGTGCAGAAGCATGTGGAATTAATGCAATAGAGAGTGATGCACATGGGCGTGCAAGGATTAATGAGCAGAAATGTGTATCATGCGGCCAGTGCATGATAAGCTGCCCGTTTGGGGCTATTGCTGATAAATCGCAGATTTTCCAGATGATACGCGCAATACGTGAAGGGGATGAGGTTATTGCAGAAATTGCACCAGCGTTTGAAGGGCAGTTTGGTACGGATATTACACCAGCACAGATAAAGGCAGCATTAAGGGACTGTGGATTTAGTGATGTATATGAAGTTGCACTTGGGGCTGATATAGGTGCTGTATCAGAAGCGCATCATTATGTTAATGAAGTTGTGAATGGGGAGCTTCCATTTCTGCTTACTTCATGTTGTCCTGCGTGGTCAATGCTTGCCAAGAAATATTTTCCAGAAACAATAGGAAATATCTCGCAGGAACTTACGCCTATGGTTGCTACTGCAAGAAGCATTAAAAAGAAACATCCTGGCGCAAAAGTTGTATTTATAGGGCCATGCGCCGCTAAAAAGCTTGAAGCATCAAGGCGTACAGTAAGGAGCGATGTAGATTTTGTTATAACATTTGAAGAACTTGATGCTATTTTTAAGGCAAAGGATATAGACTTCAACAGATATGAAAAAGGACGTTCAATGCATGACGCTACAGGTGCAGGACGTGGCTATGCTGTATCAGGTGGTGTTTCTGAGGCTATAAAAAAATGTATAGATGAATATTATCCTGGTACAGAAGTAAAAACTGAACATGCAGAAGGTTTAAGTGAATGTAAGAAAATGCTGATGCTTGCCAAAGCCGGGAAAAAGGATGGCTGCATGATTGAAGGCATGGGCTGTCCTGGCGGATGTGTGGCAGGGGCAGGCACAATACTTCCTATATCCAGTGCCAAAGCAGCCGTAGCCAAATCTGTAAAAGACTCGACTGAAAAAATACCTCCAGAAGATTTACTTGAAATAAAGCTTGACTAATATACCTTAGAGGATATAATCTAACAAAGGGTTCCTGGTGGAGAAATTTCCATATGGAAATTTTCTGCCAGGAGCTTTGTGCATATATAAATAGAATAAATTAAGGAAGGCAAGGTATATTTATGTTAGAAATCTTAAAGTCAATTTTATTTGGAATTGTGGAAGGCATTACGGAATGGCTTCCAATAAGCAGTACAGGGCATATGATACTCCTGGATGAGTTTGTAAAGCTGGATGCATCAGAATCATTTATGGAAATGTATCTTGTAGTTATACAGCTTGGTGCAATACTGGCAGTTGTAATACTGTTCTGGAGCCAGATATGGCCGTTCTGTATGCCGCAGAATAATGACAGCGGTGCACATAGCATTATGGGATATGTCAGGAAAGATACATTTATAATGTGGTTTAAAATAGCTATTGCATGTATACCAGCAGTAATTATAGAGCTGGCAATGGGTGATAAACTAGAAGAAATGTTTTATAATTACCAGACAGTTGCAATTATGCTTATAGCTGTTGGTATAATTTTTATATTTATTGAAAACAGGAATAAAGGACAGAAGGCAAAAGTAACATCAATACAAGGCATTACATACCAGACGGCTTTCCTTATAGGCGTATTCCAGCTTGTAGCAGCAGTATTTCCAGGAACATCACGTTCAGGGGCAACTATTATAGGCGGGCTTGTGCTTGGGCTTGCAAGGACAGTGGCAGCAGAATTTACATTTTACCTTGCAATACCAGTTATGTTTGGTGCGAGCCTTATAAAAGTCCTGAAATTTGGGCTTTCATTTACTACAGGTGAAGCTGTGCTGCTTTTAACAGGAATGGCAACAGCATTTATAGTGTCACTTGTTGTTATAAAATTCCTTATGGGATATATTAAAAAACATGATTTTAAAGTATTCGGATGGTACAGGATTATACTTGGCGTACTTGTGCTTGGATACTTTATGGTGTTTTAGGATAATTTCCAGTTATCCTTTGTTGG
Source organism: uncultured Lachnospiraceae bacterium (assembly GCA_910580005.1). Classification (GTDB taxonomy): domain Bacteria; phylum Bacillota; class Clostridia; order Lachnospirales; family Lachnospiraceae; genus Butyribacter. The sequence goes on from CAJTXH010000036.1 coordinate 22,622, forward strand.
CAGACAGACGCATGTTTCTGTGTCCGGCTAAATTATTCCACTCCAGGGCACGTTCTCACTACGTTAGCCCACGTAACGGCGCATAAAATCCCGTCTTTTGGGATTTTATGCGCAATTGCGTATGCCATCGTAGCGGAAGCGTGCCCTGGGATGAAATAATTTATCCTAGACACAGAAACCCTGCGTCCGTCTTGCCAGTAAAGGATAACTGGAATTTAAATACATATTTGACTTATAAGGGAATATAGTGTAAAATCTATAAACAATATACTGTATCCTGATGGAACAAACTGGTATAAATAGAGCCGTATTTGCGGTGAGATAAGACGATGGAGGAATGACATGGATAAAAAGTTAAGAGCTGGTATCCTTGGCGGTACTGGAATGGTAGGACAGAGATTTATTTCATTATTAGAGAAC
>CAJTXH010000037.1 GCA_910580005.1 uncultured Lachnospiraceae bacterium
AAGAAAGAATGTATTGAACAGGGCAAGAAATATTTCTCAGTAGCATCAGGCGGCGGTACAGGACGTACACTCCATCCAGATAATATGGCTGCTGGTCCGGCTTCATATGGAATGACAGATACACTTGGACGTATGCACAGTGATGCACAGTTTGCAGGTTCATCTTCAGTTCCTGCCCATGTTGAAATGATGGGTCTTATCGGTGCTGGAAATAACCCAATGGTAGGAATGACAGTAGCAGTAGCAGTTTCCGTACAGGAAGCAGCTGACGCTGGCAAATTCTAAAAAATGGTAACAAGTTTTAAAGAAAGTAGCAAAAAATGCTGATATTATGGGACTTTCCGGACTTGGTTGTTTGGTCTGGAAAGTCCTGTTTTTGCGTCTATAAGACTCGTATAAGAGTGAAAACAGATAAGGATGAAACAGGCAATGCATAGTCAAAGAAAATGACAGCTTTGCCAGGTCAAATGCATGTTTGCTAGTAAACGGACACTGTAAAACCTGCTGTTTACTGGCAAAGCCCAGAATTATAACTGGAAATTATGTTGTGCGGAAGTGTGCCCCTGCGTGGAGCGGATAACAAATCTTGTTGATTAACTTTTATTAATGTTGTATAATATATCTGTTGTTTTGTTGCCAGTGCATATACAGCATTTTATGCCAAAGGTACAGACAGATTTAAAATAACCACCGCAGGCTGCTTCTAGTGCTGTGGGGAAAGGAATGGCTATACATGGCACAGAAGAAAATAATTGCATTTATTAATGCAGAGAATGAAGTTCCAGCAAATGTTGGATGTCTTGCTTTAAAGTATTCTTATGAAGGGGCAGATGGTTTATTTATCTATAATTATACAGGTGACGAAAAATCAAGGGAAGAATTTCTACTGTCTGCAAGAAAGATTGAAAAGCAGATTGATATACCATTTTTTATTGGCATTTATGTAAACAGGTTTGAGGATGCCAAGAAAGCACTTTATACAGGCGCATCAAAGCTTGTTATAAGAAAAGCGCTTTTACCTGAAGAAGATGAGATAAAAGAGATAACTGCCAGGTTTGGTAAAGACAAGCTTGCAATAGAAATTGATATGAAAGCTGATTTCCATAATGCAGCCCAGTTAGACCAGTATTATAATATGGGAATAGGTACAGTTGTACTTAAGCATATAGATACTACAGAAGCTTTCAGGGAAGCAGTTCTTGGCACAAAGATGCATGTGCTGGTAAGGGATGGCTTAATAAGGAATGACCTTGCAGAGCTTCTTTCCTATGAAAGTACAGAAGCAGTTATTACCAATTATTTTGAAGACAAAGATATTTACAAGGCAAAACGCGCAGTTAAAAGACAGGGAATAGATATCCCCCTTTTTGAGAGCCTTATAGATTTTTCAGAATTTAAACTGGCAGACAACGGGCTTGTACCTGTTATTGTGCAGGATTACAGGACAAGCGAGGTGCTTATGATGGCTTATATGAATGAGGAGTCGTATAATAAAACCATTGAAACTGGCAGGATGACATACTTTAGCCGCAGCAGGCAGGAGTTGTGGATAAAAGGTGAAACATCAGGGCATTACCAGTATGTAAAGTCACTTATGCTTGACTGTGACAATGACACAATACTTGCCAGGGTACACCAGGTGGGTGCAGCGTGCCATACAGGCAGTTACAGTTGTTTTTTTAAAAAGCTGGCAGAAAAGGATTATATAGAAACTAATCCTTTGAAAATCCTTGAAGAAGATTATAATATAATAGTAAACAGGAAAAATAACCCTAAAGAGGGTTCATATACAAATTACCTGTTTGATAAGGGGATTGATAAAATTCTTAAAAAATGTGGTGAGGAAGCTTCTGAAATTATTATTGCTGCAAAAAATGAAGGCGGTGAGGAACTGAAATATGAAATTGCAGATTTTCTTTACCATATGATGGTGCTTATGGCAGAATGTGGGCTTGACTGGGAAGACATTACAGGGGAGCTTGCCAACAGGCGTTAAAATAATTTATAATGTTTTGGAATAAAATATATAAATGCTGGGATTAAACAGCAGAAAGGCAGGTCTGGGATTATGGGTATAACAGTATTTTTAGCAAAAAGTCTTGCAGATTTATCATTTGGCGGTGCGTTTGCATGGTATTTTGTAAAATTCCTTATTAGTGCTGTAGTTGCATTTGCAGGCATTAAAGCAGGTATTACACTGCGTAAATCTAAAAATGCAAAAGCAGGTACAGAATTAAAGTAAAAGGGTGAGACAGAATATGGAAATAGAGAAAAAATTTCTTATAAAATCCCTGCCATCTAATCTTGGACAGTACAAGAAGAAGGATATAGAGCAGGGATATCTCTGCCTTGCCCCTGTTGTGCGTATAAGAAAAAGCAACAGCCAGTATATTTTAACTTATAAATCCCTGATGCATGGCACAGGGAATAGTATTTCTGGAGTAAGAGCAAATAATGAGATAGAAGCCCCTCTTACCAAAGAAGGATATGAGCATCTTCGTGAGAAGACAGATGGATATATAATTAAAAAAACAAGATATCTTATACCGCTTCCTGATGGGCATACAGGGGAACTTGATATTTTTGAAGGGAATTTAAAAGGTTTGTATTTTATTGAAGTAGAATTTGCAGATGAAGAAGATGCAGCAGGTTTTATCCCTCCGGACTGGTTTGGTGAAAATGTAAGTAATGATGAAAGGTATGCAAACAGCTTTTTATCGCAATGTGCCAGCCTGGATGTATTTTTAAGTTAGTATTACTGTACAGTAGGAGTATGGTGCTTGTGCCTGTGCGCTGCCTGGCACAAAGCTGTTTATAAGCAAAAAGCAGCGCAGAAACGGGGATTATTATGTTTAAAATTTTAAAAAAAGAATATCTTGCCAATAATATCTGGCTTATGGATATTGAAGCCCCAAGGGTAGCAAAGTCATGTAAGCCTGGGCAGTTTGTTATTGTTAAAATGGATGAGAAAGGGGAAAGGATTCCTCTTACAGTATGTGATTATGATGCCGCAAAGGGCACTGTTACAATAGTGTTCCAGATTGTTGGCGCTTCTACAAAGAGAATGGCAGAATATGAACCCGGACAGTCATTTATGGATTTTGCAGGACCGCTTGGGTGTGCCTCAGAACTTACAGAGATGACAGAAGAAGAATTAAAGAAAGAAAGCATTCTTTTTGTATGCGGCGGTGTAGGTACAGCGCCGGTATACCCACAGGCTAAGTGGATGAAAGAACATGGAATTGATGTTGATGTTATAATTGGTGCACGTACAAAGGATATTATTATTCTTGAGAAAGAAATGAAAAAGGTTGCTGCAAACCTTTATATTGCCACAGATGATGGTTCATATGGCTTTAAGGGCAATGGCTGTGACCAGATTAATGAACTTGTAAAGAACCAGGGCAAAAAATATACAAGGGTTGTAGCTATAGGGCCTATGGTTATGATGAAATTTGTTTCACTTCTTACAAAGGAACTTGGAATACCTACAATTGTAAGCATGAACCCAATTATGGTTGATGGTACAGGTATGTGTGGTGCATGCCGCCTGCAGGTTGGGAATGAAATTAAGTTTGCATGTGTGGACGGGCCTGAGTTTGACGGGCATCTTGTTGATTTTGACCAGGCTATGCGCCGCCAGGTAATGTATAAAACAGAAGAGGGCAGGGCAATGCTGCGCCTTGAAGAAGGGGATACACATAGCGGCGGATGTGGCAATTGTAATTAAAAGATTAGCCTTTTAATACATAATTATTGCCTGTATAGAATGAACACCAGTTATTGCGCAGGTTTTAGCGCAGGAATGGAGGAAATATATTAATGGAAACAGATGTTTTAAAAAGAGTGCCTGTGCGTGAACAAGAGCCAAAAGTGCGTGCAGCTAATTTTGAAGAAGTATGTTTAGGATATAATAAAGAAGAAGCTATGGCAGAAGCATCACGCTGCCTTAAGTGCAAAAACCCGCAGTGTGTTAAGGGATGTCCTGTAAATATAGATATCCCGGCATTTATAAAAGAGGTAGAGGAAGGCAGTTTTGATGAAGCTTTCCATGTAATTAACAAATATTCTGCGCTTCCTGCTGTATGTGGCCGTGTATGTCCACAGGAAAGCCAGTGTGAAGCAAAGTGTATACGTGGCATTAAAGGTGATGCTGTGTCTATAGGAAAGCTGGAGCGCTTTGTTGCTGATACTGCAAGGGAAAACGGCATTAAGCCTGTAAAAGCAGAAACAAAGAAAGGAAAAAGTGTTGCAGTTATAGGCTCAGGGCCTGCCGGTCTTACATGTGCAGGAGACCTGGCAAAACTTGGTTATGATGTCACAATTTTTGAAGCGCTCCATAAAGCTGGAGGAGTTTTATCATATGGAATACCAGAATTCCGTCTGCCAAAAAGCACAGTTGTTGACAGTGAAATTGAAAATGTCAGGTCACTTGGTGTTAAGATTGAAACAAATATAGTAATAGGAAAGGCATTAACTATTGATGAACTTTTAGGCAGAGAAGGTTTTGATGCTGTATTTATTGGTTCAGGTGCAGGCCTTCCAAGGTTTATGGGAATACCTGGTGAAAATGCTAATGGTGTATTTTCAGCTAATGAATACCTTACAAGAAGTAATCTTATGAAGGCTTTTGATGACAACTATGATACACCAGTTTGTGCAGGAAAGAAAGTGGCAGTAGTAGGAGGCGGAAATGTAGCAATGGATGCTGCAAGGACTGCCCTGCGCCTCGGTGCAGATGTACATATTGTATACCGCCGGAGTGAAGCAGAGCTTCCTGCAAGGGTTGAAGAGGTGCACCATGCTAAAGAGGAGGGCATTATATTTGACCTTCTTACAAACCCTGTTGAAATATTTGAAGATGAACAGGGGAATGTCAAGGGCATGAAATGTATACGTATGGAACTTGGTGAGCCTGATGAATCAGGGCGCAGAAGCCCTGTTGAGATACCTGGTTCAGAATTTGTCCTGGATGTTGATACAGTTATTATGTCACTAGGCACAAGCCCTAACCCTCTTATATCTTCAACAACAGAAGGACTGGAAATTAACAGAAGGAAGTGCATTGTTGCAGAAGAGTCAGATGGAAGCACATCAAAAGCAGCAGTTTATGCAGGCGGTGATGCAGTAACAGGTGCGGCTACAGTTATACTTGCAATGGGGGCAGGAAAAGCAGCGGCTAAAGGCATAGATGAATTTCTTAGCAAGTAAAGGAAGCATTTATGCAAGATAGACAGATGGTAAGAAATGTAAGTAGTTCTTTATTTTTATAATTAATAAACAGATAAGGGATAAAAAGCCTTTCCTGTGCTATATTTATTTTATAGAAGCACAGGAGGCTTTTTTATTATTATGCATGTAAAGTATAGATACCCTGGGCACTTGAAGCTTTTTTTATTATAATTATTGTGCATATTGTATAATTTTTAAAGGTGGTTAAAGTATTATTGCACAAAGCAAATGACAAAAAAATATAAAATACAACAAGAAATTTGTGATATGTGATATTTTATGATAATTTTTTTATATAACCATAACATTGTGTAACATATGCATATTTGGTAAGATGTTTATAGAAAATCTCCTTGTGGTGCAAAACAAAATAAATTGTGTTTATTATTAATTTTCCCCAAAGAATCTATGCATTTTCTTTATAAGCATAAAGAAACCGTTGTATTTTCCCTAATTTATACTTAGAACGTAAAAATATTTGTACTTTTTATTTATTTTTAAAAGTCATTATTTAACACAGGGAGGTTTTCTATAAAAACCAGAGTGCCAGATTAAAAATGGTCTGGCACTTTGGTCATGTATATAACAGAAATAACCAGTTGCTGTTTAATATAAAACTGAAACTGGCAGGCTTGTTTAAAATAATGAGAAAGAGAGGATGGATAATGGGCAGCAGATATACTTACAAGGAATTTAAACATTTATTGGCAGAGGAAGTGAAAAAGAATTTTAATAATGAGGCAGATATAAAAATGCATACAGTTATTAAAAATAATTCACTTGAACTTGAAAGCATGGTAATTGTAGAGAAAAGCATGAATGTTTCACCTAACTTTTATCTGAAGTTTTATTATGAAGATTATTTAAATGGAGCAGATATTGCGGATATTGCAAAAGGCATGGCAGAAAAATATAATAAAATGCAGAATAATGAATTTGGAAGTTTTAGTATGGATATTAGTAGTTGCATGGATAAAATAGTGTGCCGCCTTGTTTCATGTGAGAGGAACAGCAAACTTTTGGAAGAGATACCATATATACCATTTCTTGACATGGCAATTATATTTTATTACCTTGTAATTGAAAATGAAAACGGGATTGGTTCTGTGCGTATATCTAATTCAATAATGGAAAACTGGGGCATGACAGTAAAAACACTTTATGCAGTTGCAATACATAATACAGAAAGATTATTTCCTAAAGTGTTCTGTCCGTTAAAATTAATGCTGAAAAGTATATTAGACAGTGAAGGCCAGGACATACCAGAGGTATTTGAATGTATAGAAAACAGATGTTATGATGAAGGAGAAGCGCCATTTGTACTTACAAACAGGAAGGGGGTAAATGGTTCAGCGGCAATACTTTACCCAGACTGTCTGAAAGATATAGGGAAAATGACAGAAACAGGCATGTATATAATACCCAGCAGTATACATGAATTGCTTATAATACCTGATGACGGGCAGATATCGCCAGACGGGCTGAAAAAGATGGTAGAAGAAGTTAATATAAGCTGTGTGGCAGCAGATGAGGTACTGTCAGATATGGTTTATTATTATTCGGTAGAAAAGAATATAATTGAAATCTGTAATTAATCTATAAGTAATGGTTTATCTTAAATATGAAAATTTCTTATGTATCTGTTAAATTTTTTTAAATGGACTTTATATTCCCAGGATGATACAATATTATAAAATGATCAGCATATAGAACTCAGGAGTATGGCATTTGTGTCTGTGTGTTGCTTGGCACAAAGCTGCTTATTGGCACAAAGCAACACAGTAATGAGGTGTTTTATGACAGATAGCGAAAAACTGGATTTAATTCTTGATAAACTTGTTAAACTTGACACATTAGAAGAAAGGATTGATGCATTAGAAAAAAGGATTGATGCATTAGAAAAAAGGATTTATTCATTAGAAAAAAGGATTTATTCATTAGAAACAGATATAAAAGATATTAAATTTACTATTGAAAATGAAATACGGGCAAATTTACAGGCAGTGGCGGAAGGGCATCTTGATTTATCAAGGAATTTGCATGATGCTATAAAACCAGGTAACGAAATTGAAATGCTTATAGTAAAAGTCAGAATGTTGGAAACAGATGTAAGAAGATTAAAAGAAAAAATCTCATAAATAATAATTACATAGTAACAAATGCAGGATAATATATTAAATAATATGTTAAAATATACATATGAATGATTTAGTACAAATAAGTAAGTATATTCCAATAACCCTTACAGAAAAATTGTAAGGGTTATTTAATTTTAAACTTTCCATGGCAGTATAAATAATATATATATAAGCGAACATATGTACTTGAAATGAAGTGCAATTCGTGGTATGCTGTTTACATAAATTATGAAAGGATATTATAAAGAACATGGCAGCGCATAAAGAAATAATGAAATATATTAAAATCAGGAAAGCATATGAACACAACCTTAAAGGCATAGACATTGATATACCACGTGATAGTTTTGTTGTATTTACAGGGCTTAGTGGTTCTGGCAAGTCATCACTTGCATTTGATACTATATATGCAGAAGGGCAGAGAAGGTATATGGAATCTTTGTCTTCGTATGCAAGGCAGTTTCTTGGACTTATGGAGAAGCCAAATGTTGAGAGCATAGAGGGGCTTCCGCCTGCTATTTCCATTGACCAGAAGTCTACTAACAGAAACCCACGTTCAACTGTTGGGACTGTAACAGAGATTTATGATTATTTCAGGCTGCTTTATGCAAGGGCAGGCATCCCGCATTGTCCAAAGTGTGGAAAGGAGATTAAAAAGCAGACGGTTGACCAGATAGTGGATGAAATTATGTCATTTCCTGGAAACACAAAAATACAGCTTTTAGCGCCAGTTGTAAGAGGAAGAAAAGGGCAGCATGCCAAAGTATTTGAAAGTGCTAGGAAAAGCGGATATATAAGGGTTGTTGTGGATGGCAATGTATATGAGCTTTCAGAGGAAATTAACCTGGATAAGAATAAAAAGCATAATATAGAAATTATGGTGGACAGGCTTATTGTCAGGGAAGGCATAGAGAGAAGGCTGGCAGATTCAATAGAAAATGTAATGCACCTGTCAGATGGACTGCTTGTGGTGGATATTCCTGGCGGGGAAAGGGTGAATTTCAGCCAGAGTTTCTCATGTGCAGACTGTGGCATAAGCATTGATGAAATAGAGCCAAGGATATTTTCATTTAACAATCCTTTTGGTGCATGTGAGGTGTGTAATGGAATAGGATATAAGATGGAGTTTGACGAAGGGCTTATAATTCCTGACCAGACATTAAGCCTTACAGAAGGGGCAATTGTTGTAAATGGCTGGCAGTCTGTGCCTGATAAGAATAGTTTTTCAAGATGCCTTCTTGATGCGCTTGCAGAAGCATATAATTTCAGCCTGGATACACCATATGGTGAACTTCCAGAGGATATACAAGATATGATAATGCATGGTACAGATGGCAGGGAAGTAAAGGTGCATTATAAAGGGCAGCGGGGTGAGGGTGTTTATGATGTTGCATTTGAAGGTGTTATTAAAAATGTAGAGCGCAGGTACAGGGAAACAAATTCTGATGTTTCAAAAAGGGAATATGAAACATTTATGCGCATAACACCTTGTAAAGCATGTGGCGGCAAAAGGCTGAAAAAGGAGGCGCTTGCTGTTACCATAGCAGATAAAAATATTGCTGAAATTACAGATATGCCAATATGTACCCTTATGGATTTCCTTGAAAACCTTAAACTTAGTGAGAAGCAGTTTAAGATAGGTAAGGCTGTGCTTAAGGAGATACGTTCCAGGGTAAGGTTTCTTGTAGATGTCGGGCTTGATTACCTTTCTCTGTCACGTTATACAGGAAGCCTGTCAGGCGGTGAAGCACAGCGCATACGCCTTGCTACGCAGATTGGCTCAGGGCTTGTGGGTGTTGCTTATATACTTGATGAACCAAGCATAGGGCTTCACCAGCGTGATAATGACAAGCTGCTGCAGACACTTAATAAGCTCAAAGACCTTGGAAATACACTTATAGTTGTAGAACATGACGAAGATACAATGTTTGCGGCTGATTATATAGTTGATATAGGGCCAGGTGCAGGGGAACATGGCGGACAGGTTGTAGCACAGGGCACAGCACAGGAAATAATTGATACACCTGGCTCAGTTACAGGTGATTACCTGGGAGGCAGGAAGAAAATCCCAGTGCCAGCTTCAAGAAGAGAGCCAAAAGGCTGGATTACTGTAAAAGGTGCAAAAGAGAATAACCTGAAAAATATTAATGTGTCATTTCCTATAGGTGTAATGACTTGTGTTACAGGTGTGTCTGGTTCTGGAAAGAGTTCACTTGTAAATGAAGTATTATATAAATACCTTGCTAAAAATCTTAACCATGCAAGATGCATACCTGGTTCATGCAGAAGTATTGAAGGTATAGAAAACCTTGATAAGGTTATTAATATTGACCAGTCACCTATAGGCAGGACACCACGTTCAAACCCTGCAACATATACAGGCGTGTTTGATATGATAAGGGATATATTCGCATCTACATCTGATGCTAAAATGAAAGGTTATAAAAAGGGCAGGTTTAGTTTTAATGTTAAAGGTGGAAGATGTGAGGCATGCAGTGGTGATGGCATAATTAAAATAGAGATGAATTTCCTGCCAGATGTTTATGTGCCTTGTGAAGCATGCGGTGGCAAAAGATATAACAGGGAAACGCTGGATGTAAAGTATAAGGGCAAAAGCATATATGATGTGCTGGATATGACAGTTGAGGAAGCGCGTGTATTTTTTGAAAATATACCAAGCATACGCAATAAGATGGATACACTTTATGATGTGGGACTCTCATATATTAAGCTTGGACAGCCGTCCACAACACTGTCGGGTGGTGAGGCACAGCGTGTAAAGCTTGCTGCAGAACTTAGCAGGAGAAGCACAGGGAAGACAGTATATATACTTGACGAACCAACAACAGGGCTGCACTTTGCAGATGTCCACAAACTTGTTGATATTTTAAGCAGGCTTGCCGGAACTGGGAATACAGTAATTGTAATAGAGCATAACCTTGATGTAATTAAAACTGCTGATTATATTATTGATATGGGGCCTGAAGGTGGTGAGAACGGTGGGACGCTTCTTACATCAGGTACGCCAGAAGATGTAGCAGGGGTAAAAGAGTCCTATACAGGGCACTATATAAAGAAAATGCTTGGAAGGTGATTTTATGGCAGGCAGCCAGAATACTTTTTTTGCTATGATGTCACGCATGAAATATATCAAGAGATGGGCACTTATGAGAAATTCTGCAAGTGAAAATATAAGTGAACATTCCCTTGAAGTGGCAATGATAGCACATGCACTTGCAGTTATTGGAAATACCAGGCTTGGGATGGGCTATAACCCCGAACATATTGCAATGCTTGGGGTTTACCATGACTGTACAGAGATAATTACAGGTGATATGCCAACCCCTGTAAAATACAATAATGAATTAATCAGTATGGCATATAAAGAAATTGAGGCAGAAGCTGCTTTGCGTATAATCAATATGCTGCCAGCAGATATGCAGGAATATTATAAATGTTATTTTGGTGGGGAAAAAGACAAAGAGGCATTAAAGCTTGTAAAAGCAGCAGATAAATTGTCTGCACTTGTTAAATGCATTGAGGAAGAAAAAGCAGGCAATAAAGAATTTGTGTGTGCAAAAGCTTCTGTTATGGCGGCAATAGAAAAAATGAAATGCAGGGAAGCGGAAATATTCTGCCAGGAATTTATTGGTGCATATGGAAAGACGCTGGATGAATTGTAGACAGGGATTACTTGCTATGGAAGGACATATATCTGTATAGCTTTATTGAAATCATTTTTAGGGAGTTTCTACAGATATCCCCCTGCCATAGTGTGTAATTATCTCCACATTGCAGCCTGAAAGTTTCTGGCGCAGTTGTTTTATTATGGTATCTATAACACGTATATTTCCATTAAAGCTGTTTCCCCATACTTCTTTAAGTATAATTTCTTTAGGAACTGGGACACCTTTGTTACAGAAAAGTATATACAATACTTCACGTTCGTGTCTTGTCAGCTTTATCATGTGCCCGTCTTTAAAAATATCCTTTTCTGCCAGGTCATAATATGTATTACTATTTTGTTGTATGGAAGAAAGCCTGTTACGTATTCTCTGCGCAATTATTTGTATAGGCGCTGTCTTTAGCTGGTAATCAAAACAGCCGGATTTTAAGGCGGCAAGTTCGTCATTAGCAGAATAATTTCCGGCTATTGCAAGTACATGTGGAATATTCCTGGAACCATTTAAAAAAGTTTTACCTGGCATATACCCAATAAAATCCAGAAACTCTTCAACAGGGCAGACAATAATGCCTGTAGTAGCAAATGGAAATATACTGGCATTGATAATTGCATCCTCTGTACTGTCAGCGCAGGTTATAAATATATTTTCACCTGCGAACTCTTTCTTTAACTCTGCATCCCATAGCAGGTCATGGCCGCATAAAACGATTGAACTGTCCATATATCTTTTCTTTCTTTGGAAGAGGGATATAATCTCCTTTTGCAACTGCCACAATATTGCCGCTTTCTTCTATTTTGCCAGCCATACGCACAACATCATCACCACTGCAGTTTTTAATGGTGTACCTTTTATTATAAACATTAAAATATCCTTTTACATCATCTGTTGCAAGGCTTGCAAATACTTCATTAACTCCAGCAGCAAAGGATTTCTTCCTGCCATCTGCCAGGGCATTTTCAAGTGCAGGGTCTGCTGTAAGGAGCACACTTGGAAGCATCAGCCTTATAATAGCCATAAGGTAAAGGGTCATGTCACCATTGCCGCTTCTTTCTTTTTCAAAGCGTGTGTGTGTGACAGGCAGAAATGGTGTGATATGTACAATCTGTGGGTTAAGTGCTTTTAGAAATTCCAGGTCTTCTACAACATCTGCAACACCTTGGAATGGTGTGCCTGTCATAAAGCCGCTTCCTGTCTGGTAGCCGGTTTCCTTAAGTTCCCAGAGTGCCTGTTTTCTTTTAAGGAGTGACATCTCAGGCGGGTGTACTTTCTTAAAATGGGCATCATTGGCAGTTTCATGCCATAAAATATATCTTGAAGCACCAGCCTCAAACCATTGCCTGTATATAGAAGGCTGTCTTTCACCAAGACATAATTCTACTGCACATTCTGGGTAAACTGATTTAATCATTGATATAATCTGTGCAATTTTATCGCCAGTAAAATAATAATCATCACCACCCATAAGCACAAATGTCCTTATGCCTTTGTTATATCCTTCACTACAGAATTTCATAATATCATTTTCATCAAGCCTGAACCGTGTAATAAACTGGTTATCCCTGCGCAGGCCGCAATAATAGCAGTTATTCCTGCAATAGTTGCTGATTTCGATAGTACCACGTATAAATATATCATTACCATAGTATTTTTTTTTGGTTTCAAGTGCTTTCTGGAAAATATAATTTGTAGTTTCTATATTTCTGTATCTTAAAAGTTCTGCCATTTCATAGCCAGGCAGTGTATTATCTGCTGCAAGCTTATCCACAAGGTCTGTCCTGCATGTACCCATATTTATACCCCCGCTTTCTTCAAATATGAGTTTTCCAGTGCTATATCCTGTATTTATTAACATCTGGGTTAATAGTTCATGTTTATTATTATACTGCAATTAATAAATAGCAGCAAGAAGTATTGTAATAAAAACAGAATGTGCATACTATACATTTTCAGACACTTTTGTGAAGGTATTTGTAAAAAAATAAAATGTTGAATGTGGTATAAATACTGTATTATGCAGTTTTATAATGAAGAATGGCATATGTACATGCACATAAGGTAGTTGACAACACTATGTGAAAGAGATAGTATTAGTAATACATAACTATAAGCTTTATTTGGAAATTATTTTCTGGGAGGTAATATTTATATGGATGATGCAGGGGAACGTAGCGGTACCGCAGATTTGGCAGAACAGATAAACTGCCATTTTATATTTAATGCATTAAATACATTAAAATATTCGGTTATTACAGATAAACCTGGTGCCTGCAGCCTTATTGATGATATCGCTGCTTATATGCAGTACCGCATAAGGGCTGTATGTGGTTTTGAAATGGTATTTTTGAGCGAAGAGATACGGAATACGGAATCTTATATTAATCTGGAACAGGCAAGGTTTTCTTATGTCAGTGCAGAATATAATTTAGATGATACAGATTTTACGCTCCCATCTATGAGCGTCATTTTTTTGGTTGAAAATGCTATCCATCATGGCCTGCTGGCTAAAAAGAATGGAGGGAAAGTACATATAAAGAGCTACAGAGACAGCCAGTTCCACTATGCTGAGGTATGTGACAATGGAACTGGCATAGGGGAATACAATAGTAAATACCCTGAAAGCAGCAATAATGGTATTGGAAACCTTGCTGCCCTTGCAATGCGTATTGAGAGCATGGCAGGAGGCAGCCTTTTGGTAGAAAGCGTGTCAGGGGAAGGGACAAGGGCAGTAATAAAAATTCCTATATAGGCTGATTGGAGGAGCAGGCATGAAAACTATAGTTGTTGATGACGAAAAAGCGGCAATAGAGGTGTTTAAGTATGAGGCATCATGTATAGATGAGATTGATATTGAAGGTGTATTTTATAATGGGTGTGATGTACTTGATTATGACGGAATAAGGAATATTGACCTTGCAGTTCTTGATATAGGGCTTAGTGGACAGGATATGGATGGATTGGAACTTGGCAGTGAAATAAAGAAAAAGAATTCAAATATTATGCTTATATACATAACAGGTGATGAAAAATATGCAATGGAAGCTATTAAGCGTGATGCAGCAGGATATATAGTAAAGCCGTATTCATCAGAGAAACTAAGGTATGCTGTTGAAACAGCAAGGCTTTTGTCAAAGAGAAATAAAAAAAGAGTGGTAGCAAGGACATTTGGCTATTTTGATTTATTTGTAGATGAGAAACCAGTAATGTTTAAAAGCGCCAAAGCAAAAGAACTGCTTGCAATGTTAGTTGACAGGCAGGGCGGTACAGTTACAACAGACCAGATTATTGGTACTTTATGGGAAGACAGGCCGAATGATGTTTCAACACAGAACCTTTGCTGCAAAATATGTAAAACTCTGCAAAAAGAATTAAATGATAACGGAATTGGTGACATACTTATAACAGCAAGAGGTGTAAGAGGGCTTGATACCAATAAGTTTGAATGTGATTTATATAAACTGCTGGATGGTAATAAAAACGTGGCAGACAAGTATATTGGCGAGTATATGATGGAATACAGCTGGGCTGAAAACAGGGCTGCGCTTTTAGAAAGATATCTTTCAACAAAATAACCGGATAAATTTATACAATTCACTTTCGGTTCAATATTTTTCATTTATGGCACAACTTGCCATGCATGTATGGATATGGTTGGTTATTTTTTGATAGTATGGAGGTTTATAATGTAGAAATGTAATATAAATTGCAAGTTATATCAAAAAAGCCATAGAAAAAGGCAGAAAGAGAGGAAAAAATGGAAAATATTGATTTGCATGTTGTAATAGCAGATAGTAATGTACAAGACCGTGAAAGCAAAAAAAGGATTATGGAAGGCATGGGGATGAAAGTGGTTCTCTCAACAGGTGATGGGAGCAAAGCACTTGAAGCAATTAAACAGAAGAAAATAGACGTCGTTGTTATGGACATGATTCTTCCTGGCGTTGATGGAATTGGAATACTGGAGGAAGTAAACAACAGCAATCAGAAGAACCGGCCTATATTTATTGTGGAAACAGCTTTACGTAAAGAAAATTTAGTAGAACAGGCAATACAAAGTGGTGCTGATTATTATATGATGAAACCAGTATCAGGGCAGATGCTTATTAAGCGTATGTACCAGATGGTAGAGAATAAGTATGGCACAGCGGCTTTGGCAAAAGCAGAAGATTACCCTGGTACTGCCAGTGTGGAAGCAAAAGAACCAGCTAAGAAAAATATTACTAAAAAAGGTTATACATATTCAGGAGACCTTGAAATGGATATTACAAATATACTTTTAGAAATAGGCATTCCTGCACATATAAAGGGATACCAGTATATACGTGAAGGGATTATTATGGCATTTTACGACAGAAATATGCTGCATTATATTACAAAATTTTTGTATCCAGCTATAGCTAAAAAATATAAAACTACATCAAGCAGTGTGGAACGTACAATACGCCATGCAATAGAAGTTGCATGGAGAAGAGGGAATCTAGAAACATTAGAAGAAGTATTTGGAAATACAATATGTGCTGGGAGAGGCAAGCCAACTAATTCAGAATTTATGGCACTGCTGACTGACAAACTCCGCCTGGAATACAGGCAGAACCCAGTATCATAATTAATATTGAAGGTGCCAGGTCAGATATAATCCTGGCACATTATTTTTGCAATATTAAGTAAATCCAGCGTAAAAAATTTATAATAGTTTACATATATTTTATGTACAAATTAATAATATGGATATAAAATAATAGAGCCAGGCTATAATAAAGAGCAGTCTGGCTTCATTTTGGTATAATGGCAGATTGCAGTTTTGTATAATAAATATGTAAATATGGAATGAGGGAAGGTAATGGGAAAGGTAATTGGAATAGATTTAGGTACGACTAACAGCTGTGCTGCAGTCCTGGAAGCTGGAAACCCTGTTATAATTGCAAGTGCAGAGGGAAGCAGGACAACGCCTTCTGTAGTTGCATTTACTGACAATGGTGAACGGCTTGTAGGTGATATGGCAAAAAGACAGGCAGCAGTTAATGCAGACAGGACGGTTTATTCTATTAAAAGGCAGATGGGCAATGACTACCATGTTAATATTAATGGCAGGAAATATTCACCACAGGAAATATCAGCTATTATATTGCAAAAGCTTAAAAAAGACGCAGAAGCTTATCTTGGGGAAAGTGTAACAGATGCGGTTATTACTGTACCAGCATATTTTAATGATGCCCAGAGGCAGGCAACAAGGGATGCAGGCAGGATTGCAGGGTTAAATGTCAGAAGGATTATAAATGAGCCCACATCAGCGGCACTGGCATATGGGCTTGACCACGGCGAAAGCCAGAAAATCCTTGTGTATGACCTTGGAGGCGGCACATTTGATGTATCAGTAATAGAAATAGGTGACAAGCTTATAGAGGTGCTTGCAACATCAGGTGACAACCATCTTGGCGGGGATGATTTTGATGAGCGTATAGTACAATATCTTGCCAAGGAGTTTAAAAATACAGAAAAGATTAAGATTGAAAAGGATGCTGTTGCAATGCAGCGTGTACGGGAAGCAGCAGAAAAGGCTAAGAAAGAACTTTCACAGCTTGCAGAAACTAATGTAAACCTGCCGTTTTTATGGAATGGCAAAGGCGGCCCGAAACATATGGATATAAATATAACAAGGGCTGTTTTTGAAAGTATTACAAGTGACCTTGTAAAAAGAACAGAGCAGCCTGTACTGGATGCACTTGGACAGGCGGGCATAAATGCGTCTGCCCTTGACAAAGTTATACTTGTAGGCGGTTCTACAAGAATCCCTGCTGTACAGGCTATGGTCAGGAATATTACAGGAAAAGAACCATGCCGGAACTTAAACCCTGATGAATGTGTAGCAGCAGGCGCATGTATACAAGGTGGCAAGTTTGGCAATGAAATAGTGGCAGGTGCTGCAAATGATATAATACTTATGGATGTTACGCCGCTTTCGCTTTCAATAGAAACAATAGGCGGCGTTGCAACAAAACTTATAAGCAGGAATACACCAATCCCTACAAGGCAGAGCCAGATATTTACAACAGCAGGCAACTTCCAGACCTCTGTTGATATAAAAGTATTCCAGGGTGAAAGGAAATTTACAAGGGATAACAAGCTTCTGGGGAATTTCAGGCTTACAGGGATAAAAAGGGCACTTGCAGGAGTGCCACAGATAGAAGTAAGCTTTGATATTGATGCCAATGGCATTGTAAATGTATCTGCGAAAGACCTTGGCACAGGAAAACAGCAGCAGATTACAATTACTTCCAGTTCAAACCTTACAGAAGAAGAAATTGCAAGGGCTGAAATGGAGGCAAGAATGTATGAGTCAGAAGATGCATCACGCAGTGAGGCAATAGATATAAGGAACAATGCAGAAGCTTATCTGTATAAAATAGAACAGGCGTACCGTGATACAGGAAAAAAGCTTGACAGAAGTGTGCGTTCTGCACTTAAAGCAGATATATCTGAGCTTAAAAAACGTATAGTAAAGGCAAAACCAGAGAAGATAACACCAGTGCAGGCAGGAGGGATAAGGCAGGCATGGGATAAGCTGGAGCAGACAGCAGCAATGGCTGGTATTAATATATAGCTGGATTTAGCAGGTAAATATCCAGGGAAAAAATGATGCGGGGGAGATAATTTTGGCTTACAGGATTTTAGTTGCAGAGGATGATAAAAGCCTGAACCAGGGAATACGCCTGGCCTTACAAAGGGATGGGTTTATATTTGATATGGCATATACATTAAAAGAAACACAGGAGAAATGGCAGAAAAGAAAACCTGATATGGTTATATTGGATGTTAATTTTCCGGATGGTAATGGTTTTAGCTTTCTGCGTATGCTACGCCAGTCTTCTGATATCCCTGTACTAATAGTTACTGCAAATGACATGGAAACAGATGAGATTACAGGGCTTATGCTTGGTGCAGATGACTATATTACAAAGCCTTTCAGTCTTATGGCACTGCGTATACGGGCAGAGAATATATGGAAACGTACAGGAAACCAAAAAAAGCAGGTTTATGAAGAAGCAGGCTATATGTTTGATTTTGACCATATGTATTTTAAAGTAAATGGGCAGGAAATAAGCCTTAGTGTACCAGAGCAGAAACTGCTTAAATTATTTGTAACACATCCAGGACAGACATTGCTCCGTGACATGCTGGTAGAAAATATATGGACATGCAACATGGAATATGTGGATGAAAATGCTTTGTCTGTTACAATAAGCAGGTTGCGTAAAAAGCTTGAAATAAAGGGCAGGAGCAGCCCGGTTTCTACAGTTTATGGCATAGGCTATGTCTGGAAATGTGTGTAATGTGAAAAGAAACGGCATGGGAGGTTATTATGGCAAGGCCAGGTAAAATAGTGTCAAGGCTGGATAAAATGCTGACAGATGCGATAAATGGTTATTTTGTTGAAGAAAATTATGATGAGACAGAACTTTCAAGACTTGAAAGCAAGTTTCACCAATATATTTCAGAAAATAAATTATCAGCAGAGAAAATCCAGGCAGAACGGGAGGCAGTTAAAGAACTTGTAACAGATATTTCCCACCAGACTAAAACACCAGTTGCCAATATATGCCTTTATACACAGCTCCTGGAGGAAATCTGTACACCAGAGCTGCTGCCTTATGTGCAGCAGATACGTATGCACACAGAAAAGTTGGAATTTCTTATAAATGCCCTTTCTAAGATTTCAAGGCTTGAAAGCAATATGATAAAATTACACCCGGAAAAAGCACCCGTTTCAAGCCTTCTGGAAAATTCAGTAAAGTATGCAAAAGGAATGGCAGATATAAAAAATATTACAATAGATATTACAGTTAATGAAAATATATGGGCATTATATGATATACGCTGGACATATGAGGCTTTATGCAACCTGCTGGATAATGCAGTAAAGTATTCACCAGAAGGAAGCACAGTTAAGGTTTTTGCCAGGCAGATGGAAATATTTACATGTATTAGCGTAGAAGATGAGGGCATAGGAATACCAGAAGAGGAACAGGCACAAATTTTCAGGCGGTTTTACCGTGGAAAAGATGTTTTAAACCAGGAAGGGAACGGAATAGGGCTTTATCTGGCACGTATAATACTACAAAGGGAACAGGGGTATATTAAAGTATCATCTGTGCCAGGAAAAGGAAGCTGTTTTAAAATGCACCTGTTAAATGCATAAGAGTATTCTTGCAAATCTGTAAGATTTCAGAAAGGCTCTGGAAAGAATAATTTGATAAAATCTGTTTATGCAAAGTAAATACTGCATAGACAGATTTTTTATGTTTATGTGCATATTATTAAAATCAAAAATAAAGAAAGGCGGCTTATATATGGAGGTATTAAGGACTGAAGGACTAAAAAAATATTATGGTGAGGGCAGTACATGTGTGAAAGCATTAGATGGCATAGATTTTTCTGTAGAAAAAGGTGAATTTGTGTCAATTATTGGTACTTCTGGAAGTGGCAAGTCCACACTCTTAAATATGATAGGCGGGCTTGACCAGCCAACATCTGGTACTGTAACAGTAGATGGAAAGAATATTTTCTCTCTAAAAGAAGAAGCATTAACAATTTTCAGAAGAAGGAAAATCGGGTTTGTATTCCAGAGTTTTAATCTTGTGCCTGTGCTTAATGTTTATGAAAATATTGTTCTGCCAATTGAGCTGGATGGCAATGAAACAGATAAAAGTTTTGTGGACAATATTATTAATACACTTGGCTTACAGGATAAAATATATTCGCTGCCATCGCAGCTTTCAGGTGGGCAGCAGCAAAGGGTGGCAATAGCCAGGGCACTTGCATCTAAGCCAGTTATACTGCTTGCTGATGAGCCTACAGGAAACCTTGATTCTGTTACAAGCAATGATGTAATGGGGCTTTTAAAAGTTACAGGTGAGCGTTTCGGGCAGACGATAGTCATGATTACCCATAATGAAGAAATAGCCCAGATGGCTGACCGCATTGTACGCATTGAAGATGGCAGGATTGTAAACCGCAGGGAGGTGTTTTAAATGCATAAAGTAAAAAACAACAAAGCAGTAAAACGCCTGGCGGTTAAAAGTTTTGGTGCAAGCCGTACACGTAATATTATGGCAATAGCTGCTATTGTACTGACCGCAGTTCTTTTTACAGCAGTATTTACAATAGGGCTTGGCTTAATTAAACATACAGAACAAAGTTCTATGCTGCAGGCTGGTGGTGACGCACATGGCGCAATAAAAGAACTCTCACAGGAACAATATGATATATTAAAGAAGCATCCGTTAATTAAGGAGTGTGGAAGGGATATTGTAACTGCATATTCAGTTAATAACCAGGAGTTTTTAAAGCGCCATGTGGAAATGCATTATATTGACAAGGAATTTTATCCCCACTGGTTTATAAATATAATAGAAGGAAGAGCACCAGAAAAGGCAGATGAAATCCTTCTGGATAAAAAGTCCATACAGCTTCTTGGTGCAGAACCTGTGCCAGGATGCAAAGTTACACTTGAAATACAGGTGCATATGCAGAGCAAGCCTGTAAAACGTACATTTACAGTAAGCGGCATAACAGAGCCGTCAGTAATGAATGTTGGTTTTGCAATAGTACCAGAGTCATATATTGAAAAATATGCAGCAGAAATTGCAGAAGATAACAAAGATAATTACAGTAGCACAGGTAAAATTTCAATGCACGTTATATTTGCAAATTCAATGAATATACAAGAAAAGCTGAACCAGGTTATTACAGAAAGCGGGTTTTCTGTTAATGCGGAGTCTGGTAATTATATAGAATCAAATGCTAACTGGGCATATATATCCGGGGGCACAAAAAGTGACCCTGTAACAATTATAGGAATTGTGGCAGCACTTATTCTTATAATGGTGGCAGGATACTTAATAATTTATAATATTTTCCAGATTTCAATTATACATGATATACGTTATTATGGGCTTTTAAAAACAATTGGTACAACAGGGCGCCAGATTAAAAAAATACTACGCAGCCAGGCATTGTGGCTTTGCCTTGCAGGTATACCAGCCGGGCTGTTTGCAGGTTTTTTTGCTGGAAAGTTTTTGCTTCCTGTGCTGCTGCTTTCAAAAAAAACAGATAATGTGGCAGCTGTTTCTGTATCACCACACTTGTGGATATTTATATGTGCTGCAGTATTTACAATAATTACAGTATTAATTTCTGAATGGAAGCCAGGAAGGATTGCCGCAAAGGTTTCACCTGTTGAAGCACTGCGTTATACAGAATATGGCAAGAAAAATAAAAAGCCAAAGAAAACAACTGATGGTGGCAAAATTGCCCGTATGGCATTTTCAAACCTTGGAAGAAGTAAAGGAAGGACAATAATAGTTGTATGTTCTCTTTCTTTAACAATTGTGTTAATGAACAGTGTGTATACAATAACCAATTCTATTAACAGGGAAACTTTTCTGTCTAAAATGATTTTAAGTGAATGTATTATTGGAAATGCAGTATTATGGAATTATAATTACTTTCCAGTTGATGAAAAAACTGCAAGGGAGGAGAGCCTTTCAGAAAGCTTTGTTTCTGCATGTACCAGCCAGGATGGGTTTAAAGATGGCGGCAGGATTTATATGTCCATAAATGATGTGAGGATGCCAGTAGAAAGCTGGGAAATACCAGATAATATCCAGAAAGACAAAGATGGTACACCAGGGGTGTATGACCCAGCATTTAAAGAATTTGTTCCTTTTAATGGTTATGAAACAGGTGCATATAATGTAAATCTGCATGGAATAGAGAAGTTTGTACTGTCTAAAATGACAGTAGTTGAGGGTGAAAAGGATAAGGATATAATATGGGATAAACTGAACACAGGAAAATATCTTATTTATGCTGTAGATGTAGATGATGATAATTCCATATTAAAAGACAAAGTAAAATACCATGCAGGGGATAAGGTAACATTAAAATATAATGATAAAATTACAAAAGAGTATGAGATAATTTCAGTTATAAAAGGGCATAGTTTCAGCTTGACCAACCGTATGAGCAGCGATTTTTCATATTATGTTTCTGCAGATGAATTTAAAGAGAATCTTTCAGAACAGCTTTTAATGAGTTTCCTTTTTGACACAAAAGAAGGACAGGAAGATAATATGGAAAAATTCCTGAAAACTTATACATCAGAAGAAGAACCATTAATGTCATATGAATCAAGAAGAACATATGAGGCAAGTTTTAATGAATTAATTGGGATGATAACTGTAACAGGAACAGGGCTGTCAGGAATAATAGGGCTTATTGGCATCCTGAACTTTATAAATGTAATTGTAACAAGCATAACAACCAGAAAAAGGGAATTTGCCATGATGGAAGCTATAGGTATGACAAAACGCCAGTTAAAAGGCATGTTAAGGACAGAAGGTATGTTTTATTCAGTGTTTTCGATAATATTTTCGCTTATAGCAGGAGCATTATTTTCGCTTACAGCAATAAGAGTTATAGGGGGCGGCATATGGTTTATTAATTATAAATTTACACTTCTGCCTGTACTGGTAACATGTCCTGTGCTTCTGGTATTTGGGGCAGTAATACCAGGAATAGTGTTTGCATTGCGTAAAAAAGAGAGTATAACAGAGCAGATAAGGGAGTAGAATAATACCGGACACAGCATTGTTTGCCAGAAGCCACATTCACGTCCGTTTCATAAAATTTCCAGCCGTCCTTTGTTTGCAGACGGACGCAGG
>CAJTXH010000038.1 GCA_910580005.1 uncultured Lachnospiraceae bacterium
AGTGCTGAAAGCACTGATTTGTTACTATGAAGCCGTAAGGCTGAATAGTAACAACGAACGTGTGAGCATATCAAAAAACACTTGCATTTCTCCCGCAGTAGTGATACACTACTAAAGTATAAACATGGTAATTATTAGTAAGAGTGGACATACGTCCACTCTTTAATTTTGCGCCAGCCCGTTTAAACTATTAAAATTAAAAACTATACTAAAAAATTATTAATGATAGAAAAGAGGTAATGCACTTGGTTAAACATGAGGAATATGAAAAACGCACGGAAAAACTTTTAGAGCCAGTTATGGAGGCAAATAATTTTGAGCTTGTTGATGTTGAGTATGTAAAGGAAGCGGGCAACTGGTATTTACGTGCCTATATTGACAAAGAAGGGGGAATTACCCTGGATGACTGTGAGATGGTAAACCGTACATTAAGTGATATTATGGACAGGGAAGATTTTATAGATGAGTCATATATACTTGAGGTAAGTTCACCAGGGCTTGGCAGGCAGTTAAAGAAGGAAAAAGATTTCAGGCGCAGCATTGGCAGTGATGTTGATATAAAATTCTATAAGGCAAGGAAGATTCCTTGTGGCAAAAATGGAAAAGAGGTTTCTGTAAAAGAGGTTACAGGAATGTTAAAAGCTTTTACAGATAAAACAATTACAATAAAAACAGGTTTTTCGGAGGATTATGAAATACCCCGTGCAGAGATTTCTACGGTCAGGCTGGCTATAGATTTTTAAAAAACAATATGCGGAAATAAGGAGGAAAATAGAAAAATGGCAGCAAGGAAGACTAAGTCTACAAGAAATGAATGTTCAGAACTTATAGAAGCGTTAAATGCGATTGAAAAGGAAAAGCAGATTAGTAAGGAAGTTATTTTGGAAGCTATTGAAAATTCACTTCTGGCAGCCTGCAAAAACCAATATGGAAAATCAGAAAATATAAAGGTAAATATTAACCGTGAAACTGGCGAGGTCAAAGTTTACGCAGAGAAGGTTGTTGTAGAAGATGATGAGATTGAGGACGGAACAGAGCAGATTGGAATTACAGAAGCAATTTTAAGATATGATGTGCATGATATTGGTGGGATTGTTTCTATTGAGGTAACACCAAAGAATTTCGGGCGTATTGCAGCACAGAAAGCGAAGCAGGTTGTTGTGCAGAAGATACGTGAAGAAGAAAGGAAAGTCCTTTATATACAATATCTTGAAAAAGAGAGAGAAGTAATAACCGGAATTGTACAGCGTTATAGTGGCAAGAATGTATGTATAAACCTTGGCAAAGTTGATGCGGTACTTATGGAAAGTGAACAAGTAAAGGGAGAGTATTTCAAACCCACAGAACATATAAAACTTTATGTAGTGGAGGTAAAGGATACGCCAAAAGGGCCGAGGATTACAGTGTCACGCACACATCCTGAGTTTGTTAAGAGGCTGTTTGAAGAAGAAGTTACTGAGATACAGGATGGGACAGTGGAAATCAGGAGCATTGCAAGAGAGGCAGGCTCACGTACTAAAATGGCTGTGTCAGCAGATAACCCGAATGTAGACCCTGTAGGTGCATGTGTTGGGATAAATGGCAGCCGCGTTAATGCGATTGTTGAAGAACTTAAAGGAGAAAAGATTGATATAATAACATGGAGCGATTCCCCTGCAGTCCTTATTGAAAATGCACTAAGCCCTGCAAAGGTTTTTTCTGTGGAAGCAAATGAAGAGGAAAAGACAGCACATGTCATTGTTCCGGAGAACCAGTTGTCACTTGCTATCGGAAAGGAAGGACAGAATGCAAGGCTTGCTGCAAAACTTACAGGTTATAAAATAGATATCAAATGTGAAAAGGAGGAAATCCCAGACATATTTTAATATAAATAAGGAGGTGTGCCTTTATGGGAACTAAAAATACCCTGCGTACAAGGAAAATTCCTATGCGCCAGTGTACTGGATGTGGTGTGCGCAAAGAAAAAAAAGAACTTATAAGGATAATAAAAACACCAGAAGATTTAATTGAAGTTGATTTTACAGGAAAGAAAAACGGCAGGGGAGCATATATATGTAATTCAGTGGAATGTTTAAAAACTGCAGAGAAGCGCAAGTCGCTGGAACGTTCCCTAAAGACTGCTATTCCTGCAGAAGTGTACAAAGAGCTTGAAAAGGAGATGATGGGCAGTGAAGAATGACAACGCCCTTCTTATGCTGGGGATGGCAGCGAAGGCGGGAAAAGTAGCAAGTGGTGAGTTTATGACGGAAAACGCTGTTAAATCAAGGGAAGCCGCCCTTGTCATTGTGGCAGAGGATGCTTCAGATAATACAAAGAAGAAGTTTATAAATATGTGCGGGTATTATAAAATACCGGTAAAGATCCATGGAATGAAAGAGGAGCTTGGAAAGTTTACAGGAAAAGAATTCCGTGCATCCCTGGCAGTTACTGATAAAGGCCTTGCACAAGCGGTTATGAAGAAAATGGACTAGGAGGTCATAGGAACGTATGGCAAAAATGAAGATATATGAAATTGCAAGAAGTATGCAGGAAAAACTTCCTGATATAAAAAGTAAGGATTTAGTGAAGTTTTTACAGGAAAACGGGTTTGAGGCTAAAAGTGCGCAAAGCACTATAGAGGATAGCGCAATAGCATTTCTGCTTAAAAATTTCAGTCAGCTTGCTGCAAGAAAAGAAAGCAAACCTGTTAAGGCAGACCAGCCTGCAAAAACAAATAAGCAGAATAACAGTAAAAAGGGCAAACAAGCCAAAGATTTTGTTAGTAAACCTGCAAACCAGCAGGAAGCAGTAAAAGCAGAAGAAGTAAAGACTGGTGCAGATGTGGAAAAGCCTGTTGTGGAGAATACATCAAATCCACAGCCTGCAAACCAGCAGAAAGAAGAAACCCATAAAAAAGAGGAAGTTAAACCAGAGGTTATTGTAATTACTGCTGAAGAAAGTATTAAATATGCAAAAGATGATAAAGAGACAGGCAGCAAAGATAATAATTTAAAGAAAGAAATTAATAAAAAAGAAGGCAATAATAAAGAAACTAAGGAAAATGTAACAGAAACAAAGCAGGAAACTGCAAACGGGAAAAGGGATAACATGAACCAGAACGGACAAAATAATAAGGGTAATAATTATAACAACCGTAGTAATAATAACAGTAATGGTAACCGCAACAATAATAACCGTAATAATAACAATGGCGGGCGTGATAACCATGGCAATAACAATAACCGTGATAACCGCCGCAGGGATAACAATAACAGGAACAACAGCAGGACTGATAACCGCAATGGCGGGCGTGATAACAGGGGCAAAGATGGTTATAATAACAGCCAGCAAAGGGACGGCCGCAGGGATAATAATAACCGCAGGGATAACCGTAGCGGGCGTGATAACAGGGGAAGTGCAGCATCTCCAATGGATTCAATGAAATCTGAGGTTAAGCAGTCACGCCAGCAGCGCGCTAATAAGGACTCAAGAAGTGCAAAACAGAAGTATGGCAAGAACCGTGACAGGGACGATATGGAAAATGAAGTATTTATGCAGCAGAAGAACCATAAAAAGAAGGACCCTGACCGCAGAGGTGCATTTATTAAGCCAGAACCTGTTGCTAAACCTGCTGAGCCGGAAGATGGCATCAGGACAATAACACTTCCTGAGAAAATGACTATTAAAGAACTTTCAGATACAATGAAAGTCCAGGCATCAACTGTTATTAAGAAGCTTTTCCTGCGTGGCCAGGTTGTTACACTGAACCATGAAATAACATTTGAAGAGGCAGAGGAAATTGCGCTTGAATATAACTGTATAGCTGAACAGGAGGAAAAGGTTGATTTAATAGCAGAAATCCTTAAGGAAGATGAGGAAGACGAAGCACTTATGAAACAGCGTCCTCCAGTTGTATGTGTAATGGGCCATGTAGACCATGGTAAAACATCACTGCTGGATGCTATACGTGAAACACATGTGACATCACGTGAAGCAGGCGGCATTACGCAGCATATTGGTGCATATGTTACAGAAATCAATGGCAATAAGATAACATTCCTTGATACACCAGGGCATGAAGCATTTACTTCAATGCGTATGAGGGGTGCACAGTCTACAGATATTGCAATACTTGTAGTTGCAGCGGACGACGGTGTAATGCCGCAGACAGTAGAGGCTATAAGCCATGCTAAGGCAGCGGGTGTTGAAATTATAGTAGCTGTCAATAAGATTGATAAGCCAAGTGCTAATATTGAAAGGGTAAAACAGGAACTTGTGGAACATGGGCTTGTTGCAGAAGACTGGGGTGGTGATACAGTATTTGTACCAGTGTCTGCACATACAAAAGAGGGTATTGAGAACCTTCTTGAAATGATTATACTGACAGCAGAAGTGCTTGAGCTTAAAGCAAATCCAAACCGCAAGGCAAGGGGGGTTGTTATAGAAGCACAGCTTGATAAGGGGCGTGGTCCAGTCGCTACAGTGCTTGTACAGAAGGGTACACTACGTGTAGGTGACAATATTGCTGTAGGTTCTGCATATGGTAAAATACGTGCAATGATGGATGACAAGGGCCAGAGGGTTAAGGAAGCAAAGCCTTCTACACCTGTAGAAATACTTGGCCTCCATGATGTACCAGATGCTGGCGAAATATTTATGGCAACTGAAAATGACAAAGAGGCAAGGAATATTGCTGAAACGTATATTGAACAGGGCAGGGAGAAGCTGCTTGATGATACAAAAGCCAAACTTACACTTGATGGTCTGTTCTCACAGATAAAGGCGGGCAATATTAAAGAATTAAACCTTATTGTAAAAGCAGATGTGCAGGGGTCAGTTGAAGCTGTAAAACAGAGCCTGTTAAAACTTAGCAATGAAGAAGTTGCTGTGCGCATTATACATGGTGCAGTTGGTGCAATTAATGAATCTGATGTGTCACTTGCAAGTGCTTCCAATGCGATAATAATAGGATTTAATGTAAGACCTGATAATACAGCAAAAGAGATTTCTGAAAGGGAGAAAGTGGATGTACGCCTTTACAAAGTAATCTACAATGCTATTGAAGATATAGAAGCAGCTATGAAGGGCATGCTTGACCCTGAATATGAAGAAAAGGTACTTGGCCATCTTGAAGTGCGCCAGACATTTAAGGCTTCAGGTGTAGGTGTTATTGCTGGTTCATATGTGCTTGACGGCAAAATTATCCGTGGATGCAAAGCCAGGGTTACACGTGACGGAGAACTTTTATTTGATGGTGAGCTTGCATCTCTTAAGAGATTTAAAGATGATGTAAAGGAAGTTGCAACAGGTTACGAATGTGGGCTTGTATTTGAAGGATTTAACGATATCAAAGTAGAAGATAAGGTAGAGGCATATACAATGGTAGAAGTGCCACGCACTTAACATTTAAAACCTTTAAATGTTATTTACAGATATTGCTATTTGAGCCACCAGAGGTGGCATGGGGGATTTATATGAGAAAAAACAGTATAAAATACTCACGCATGAATGGGGAAGTCCAGCGTGAAATCAGCACAATAATTTCAAGGGAGATTAAGGACCCAAGAATACATCCGATGACTTCGGTTGTGTCTGTAGATGTTACACCAGACCTGAAATATGCTAAAGTATTTGTCAGTGTTTTAGGAAGTGAAGAGGACAAAGAGAATACACAGAAGGGGCTGGCGAGCGCTTCAGCGCATATACGCTCGCTTCTTGCCAAATCACTTAACCTGCGTAATACACCAGAACTCACATTTGTTATTGACAATTCAATAGAGTATGGTATAAATATGTCCAAGAAAATAGACGATTTAATGAAACAAGAGGAAGAAGCCCGTAAGGACTGACATTTTGTAATGGCGTAATGCAGGCTTATTACGCCATTATCTATATTATAGCAGTACCAGTGGTGGCATTCTTTTAATATAGGAGGTAAATATATGGGTGAATTAAGAAATATCACTAAAGAAGCAGGCAGTATTATTATTACTGGCCATAAAAGGCCGGATGGCGACTGCATAGGTGCATGTATTGCTACATACCACTACCTGAATAGTATATATCAAGATAAAAATATAAAAGTTTATCTTGAAAACATGCCATCAAGGTTTACATTTTTAGACCCTGGTATGGAAATAGTTTCAACAGAACTGCCTGGCGGACACTTTGATTTGTTTATTGCATTTGACTGTAGTGCACCTGATATGCTTGGAATGGCAGGAAGCCTTTTTAACAGTTCTAAAACAACAGTGTGCATTGACCACCATATAAGCAATAAAGGTTATGCAAGCAGGAATATTATTGAGCCGTCAGCAAGTTCCACATGTGAAGTGCTGTATGGGCTTATGGATGAAAGCAGCATATGCCAGAAGGCAGCAGAAGCACTTTATACAGGCATTGTATTTGATACAGGTATATTCAGTTATTCCAATACATCCAGGAAAACTATGGAGATAGCTGGAAACCTTATGGATAAGGGAATACATTTCTGGGATGATATAGACAGGTGCTTTTACCAGAGGACATACACGCAGACACAGCTTCTTGGCAGGACGCTTCTTACAAGTATGCTGCTTATGGAAGGCAAATGCATTGTTGCTACAATTACAAAAAGGATGATGGAGTTTTATGGTGCAAGCTTAGAGGATGTAGAGGGCATTATAGAACAGTTAAGGATTACAAAGGGTGTAGAGGTTGCAATACTTCTTTATGAAACAGAAAAACAGGAATATAAAGTCAGCCTGCGTTCTAATAAATATATAGATGTAAGCAAGATTGCTAAATATTTTGGTGGCGGCGGGCACATAAAGGCAGCAGGATTTACAATGCGTGGTTCAGCCTATGATGTTATTAATAATATAACAGAACATATAGAAATGCAGTTATAATAAAAATAGAAATACAGGCATTTCTGCCTGGGGTAAGTTATGGATGGAATTATAAATATTTACAAAGAACCTGGTTTTACATCACATGATGTAGTTGCAAAGCTGCGTGGAATACTACACCAGAAGAAAATAGGGCATACTGGTACACTTGACCCTGGTGCATCAGGAGTGCTTCCAGTATGTTGCGGCAAGGCAACAAAGGTGTGTGGGCTTTTAACAGACAAGGACAAGTCCTACCATGCAATATGCCAGCTTGGCATTGAAACAGATACGCAGGATATGTCAGGCAGTGTTATAAGGCAGTGTAGCAGGACAGGGATAACAGAACAGGATATAATTAAATGTGCCAGACAGTTTAAAGGCAGGATAATGCAAGTGCCGCCTATGTATTCAGCTTTAAAAGTTAATGGAAAAAAGCTGTATGAGCTTGCAAGGGAGGGTAAGGTTGTGGACAGGAAGCCAAGGGAAGTAACTATAAATTCCCTGGAAGTTACAGATACAGACTTAAGCCATGGCAGGTTTTCAATGGATGTCACATGTTCCAAGGGTACATATATCAGGACTTTATGCCATGATATAGGCATAAAGCTTGGAAATGCTGCTGCTATGGAAAAGCTTGTGCGCACAAGAGTATCTGTATTTAAAATAGAAGATGCCATAACACTTGGAGAAGTACAGATGATGGCAGAAAACCAGCCAGAAAAGCTTAAAGATTATTTTATGCCTGTTGACATGCTGTTTAGCGGATATAAGAAAGCATGGATAAAACCTGCATTTGAAAAAAGCCTTGCCAATGGCAATAAACTTTACAGCAACATGTTTGACAAGATGGAAGAAGATGTAAAACCGGGTGAAAATATACTTGTGTATAATGGAAATGGCATATTTAAGGCTATATACAAGAAAGAGGAAAGAGAATATAAAGTAAATAAAATGTTCTAAAAACATTTTGGATGGAAGGCTTGGGTTATTATGGAAATCCTTAAAGGAATGGATTTTGAAATAAAGAACAGTGCTGTGTCACTTGGAAAGTTTGATGGAATACATCTTGGGCACAGGCTTTTATTAAATGAGGT
This sequence comes from uncultured Lachnospiraceae bacterium, assembly GCA_910580005.1. Classification (GTDB taxonomy): domain Bacteria; phylum Bacillota; class Clostridia; order Lachnospirales; family Lachnospiraceae; genus Butyribacter. The sequence goes on from CAJTXH010000038.1 coordinate 7,946, forward strand.
ACTGGGACATAAAGAATTAATTCCAACAGTTTTTACTTTTGGCATAGAGGATGGAAGTAAAGCTGTGCCTGCTGGAAAGCTGGTTTATTCATGGGAAGAGAAGAAGATTATTCTTGAAGATATAGGTATAAAAAGGACTGTTTTATTCCCATTTAATAAAGAAACAAAAAATATGGAACCAGAAGATTTTATAGAAAAGTTCCTTATAGAAAAAATGGACGCAAGGTTTATATGTGTTGGCACAGATTTTTGTTTTGGCAAAGACAGGCGTGGCAATGCAGGCATGCTTAAAGCATATGCATCCAGATATGGATATACAGTAAAAATTTTTAACAAAATAAAATCAGAAGATGGAATAATCAGCAGTACGCTTATACGGAAAAAAATTGAGGATGGGGATATAAAAGGGGCTAACTCACTTCTTGGCAGGACTTATTTTATAGAAGGCACAGTAGTACATGGAAATGCACTGGGGCGCAGACTTGATATGCCTACAGCAAATATTTACCCATGGGAGGGTAAAGTGCTGCTGCCGCCAGGTGTGTATGCTTCTACACTTGTGCTTGATGGAAAACGTTATCCTTCGGTAACTAATATTGGCAGAAAACCCACTGTCGGCTCTGACAGGACAGTTGTGGAAACATGTATACTGGATTTTGAAAAAGATATATATGGATGCCATATACTTGTTGAATTTCATGAATTTTTGCGCCCTGAAAAGAAGTTTCCTGATATAATGCAGCTTAAAACGCAGATGGAACGGGATAAAAGAAAGGCAGCGGAAATTTTAAGAAGTTATTCATAACTTGACATAGCCCTGTTTTCTAATATAATGAAAACAGGTATATGTTAATAGTAACAAGATATTACACAGGAGGATGTACCATGGTGGTGACTGGAAAACTATTAAAGCCGTTAAAGGAGGCAAGGTATCTTAATGTAGAAAATACAGACAGATACAGGCCTGTTTTACGGCTTTTTTATATGAATTATGAAAAACTTAAATACTGGATGTACCTGGAAGAAGTCTATGAAGAGCTGAAAGAGGATGCTTATTTTGCAAATTATACTATAGAACAATGCCAGCAGGATTTAGCAACTCTTGTTTCATGGGGCAATCTTGACACAATGCAGGATACAAGAAAAGTAACAACATTGGAAGAATTTAAAAATAAAAAATTCAGGTACCAGCTTTCAGCATATGCTATAGAAATCGAAAGAATGGTTATCCATCTTGAAAATCTTTTTATAGAAGGCGCTTCACTGGAACCAAGCCTTTTAGAGCGTATAAGGCATAATGCCAGCCGTCTTGGAAGTATTGCAGAAGAACCAGAAGAAAAGGTTTACAGCTTGTGGAATGATTTAAATAATGATTTTATAAGGCTTAATAAAAATTACCATGATTACATGAGGACACTGGACAGTGTAAAAGCAGAAGAAATAATGAAAACAAGGGAATTTCTTGTATTTAAAGACAGTTTAATTGAATATTTAAGGAATTTTGTAAAAAGCCTGCAGCAGAATGTAGATATAATAGGGCATTATATAAGAAAAGCTTCAGAAGAAAATATTACAAAGATAATAGAGAAAGTCCTGGCATATGAAATGTCAGTTCCAAGGATGGACGGAGAAGCAGATAAAGAACTTATAAAAGAAAATCTTAAAGGGCGCTGGCAAAGCATTGAAGAATGGTTCACCAGCAAAAATGGAAAAGAGGCAGAAGCAGGCAGGGTCTTTGATGTTACAAATGATGTTATACGTAAAATTACCCGTTATGCAACAAGAATAAGTGAAATGATAAATGCAGGTGCAAACCGCAGGGAGGACTATTATAAAATTGCCCAGATGTTTAATAACTGCAGTAGTATTAATGAGGCACACAGGCTTTCTTCTAATGTTTTTGGTATTGAAAGCTGCCTGCATTTAAAAGGAGAAATTGAAAGAGAAACAGAAAGTATTAACAGTGGTGTATATGAGGAAAGACCACATATAGTAGAAATTATGCCAAGAACCAGGACTTACAGGGATAAAGCCAAAAGGACAGGTATTATTGACAGGACAAAGGAAAAAGAAGCAGCAAAACATGCTGCTATTGAGAAGATTGAAAGGGAACGCAAACTTTTAGACAGTTATATAAAAGATAACAGGCTGGATTTTGCAGAACTTCCAATTCTTGAGCCATCTGTAAGGGATACTTTCTTAACATGGCTTTCCAAAGCACTTGAGAGAAAAGACAGAAGTGCAAGGACTGAAGATGGAAGAAATTATTATATTGAAGAACGGGAAGGACAGACTTGCACCGTAGAGTGTACCGATGGAAAATTCACAATGCCTGCATATAAAATATGTTTTAAGTAATTATTATCACAAAAGGACGGAATTAATGAACGCATTAGAAATATTGTTAAGTAAACGCTGGATTATAAAAAACAGGGAAAAAGAATTGTACTACCAGGTAAAAGACCAGTTAGGGGAATATAGGAATTTTTTAAATGAAAAACTTGGATACCATATTATTATAACACCAAACCTTATTAAACTTGAAAAGGTGCCAGCACAGCCAGAAAACTGGATGGGTATACCAGACTTTAAAGAAAAGACGGAATATATATTTCTGTGTCTTATACTTATGTTTCTTGAAGATAAAGAAGCAGAAGAACAGTTTGTGCTTTCGGATTTAACAGAATATGTACAAAGCCAGTGGAAAGAAGAAGAAATTGACTGGACAATTTACCATAACCGCAGATGTTTTGTAAAGGTATTAAAATTTTGTGTAAAATGTGGAATGTTAAAAATAGATGATGGCAGCGAAGATAATTTTTCAAAGGATAATGAAGCAGAAGTGCTCTATGAAAATACAGGAATATCCAGATATTTTATGCGTAACTTTGCAATGGATATTTCAGGATTTACAAGTCCGGCAGATTTTGGGAATGAAGAATGGATCGGGATGGATGAAGACAGGGGTATTATACGCAGGCAGAGGGTTTACCGTAAGCTGCTTATGAGTATGGGCATTTATAAGACAGAAGATACAGAAGAAGATTTTCTTTATGTAAAGAATTATAGGAATATAATACAGGGGGAACTGCAGGGACTGGCAGATTGTAACCTGCATGTACATAAAAACAGTGCATTTCTTATTTTAGGTGAAGACTGCCGTATGGGAAGATGTTTTCCAGAAGAAAATACATTATCAGATATTACACTGCTATGTGGCGGCATTATACGTGAAATGCTTGATAATGGGAAAATAACATGTCCTGTGGATGAGAGGATAGTCCTGCCTTTACAGGAGTTTATAAGGATTCTGGAGAATTGCAAAGAAAAATACCAGGAAGGTTTTCCTAAAAAATACAGGGAAATGACAATGAATGAATTTGTAACAGCAGTAAAACAGTATATGGAGGAGATGGAACTGGCAGGCACAAAGGGTACAGATATATATATTGAACCAGCACTTGGCAAGCTGGAAGGTGTCTATCCAAATAATTTTAAGTAACAGTTCAGCCATCGTCAATATTATGTGGACATCATGCTTGCATGAATGGACACATAATATTGACGATAGGCTTACGCCCATAAAGCCTCAGACAGAAGCTGCTTTAGCAGCGGATAGCCTGCAAGACAGGCGGTCTGTGGCTTGAATAATGGGCGTAGGCTGAACTGTTACAATTTTAAAGTCAAGAAAGGGGCAAAGAATGAATAACAGCAGCTGGATTATTAATAAAGCGGGGTTAATTGATTTCTGGTATTATGACCAGCAGGAATTTTCATTTCTGGATGGCAGGATGCTCCTGCGGGGTTCTAATGGTTCTGGAAAATCTGTTACAATGCAAAGTTTTATACCACTTTTATTAGATGGAAATATGCGTCCAGAGCGTCTTGACCCGTTTGGCTCAAGGGCAAGGAAAATGGAAAACTACCTGCTTGAAGAAGATGGCAGCAGGGAAGAACGTACAGGGTATCTTTATATGGAATTTAAACGCCAGGAATCAGATACATATATAACAGTTGGTATTGGAATGCGTGCCAGAAAGAATAAAAAGCTTGAAACCTGGTATTTCTGTATTACAGATGGCAGAAGAATTGGAATAGATTTCTGGCTGTATAAGGATGTGCATAATAAAATTGCATATTCTAAAACAGAGTTAAGAAACCGTATTGGTGATGGCGGCAAGGTAATGGATACACAAAGTGAATATGCCAGCTGTGTTAATTCATTAATATTTGGATTTGAAACAATAGAAGAATACAAGGAAATGCTTGATTTGCTAATACAATTGCGTACACCAAAACTTTCCAAAGATTTTAAACCTTCTGTAATTAATGATATATTAAGCAAGTCTTTACAGACACTATCGGAAGATGACCTGCGCCCTATGTCGGAAGCTATTGAAAATATGGATACCATTAAAACTAATCTTGATAATCTTTCTGAAAGCATGAAAGCAGCAAAACAGATTGAAAAGGTATATGACCAGTATAACAAAGCAGTCCTTTTTACCAGGGCAGAGTCATATCTTAAAACTGTAAAAGAATTTGATGCACAGCAAAAAGAATCAGAAGCTATTGAAGGGATTATTATAAAAAATAAAGAAGAACTAGAAAAAGAAAAGAAACTGTATAATGATTTGAAACAGGAATATGATGTTTTGGAAAAAGAAAGGGATTCTTTAAGCAATAATGATGCTACAAGGTTAAAAGCAGAAGAAAATAAACTTGGATTACAAGCAGAAGAATTAAAAAAGGAAATAGAAAATTATGAGAAACGTTCTGATAAAAAAAGAGAAGAATGTATTGAAAAAGAGAACCGTATTAAAACACAGGATAATACAAATAGTACGGCATGGCAGGATTTAGAAAATACACTTGTACAAATGGAAGAGGCAATAGAAGATATCCCATTTGATGAAGCAAATTTCTTTATAGAAGAAATAAAATCAAAAAAAGAAAGCAGATGTGATTTTAATTACCATGCCAGGATGTTAAACCAATATACACAGAATGTAGAGGAAGGGACAAATATATTAAGACAGGCGGAAGAAGTTAAAAGACGCTGTGATGAAGCACTTAAAGAGCTGGACTTTAAACATGAAGAAAGAGATAAGGCAGAACGTGAATGGTACCAGTATGACAGGCAGCTTATAGAACAGAAAAGTGAAATAACAGAGGCTGTATATGTATGGGAACGCGGCAATACAGAATTTCATATTGAGCCTTCCAGTTTACAGGAAATTGCAGGGTTTATTGATAATTACCAGTATGGCATGGATTATTCTAAGGTAAATGAAATATTGCGCCGCCAGAAAAATAAATTGTATGATATACTTTATGTATCTGAAAGGAAGCTTGTACAGGAAAAAGAGCCATTAACCATATTGCTCACAGAAACAGAAAAAGAACTGGAAACATGGGAAGAAAGCAGGGAGCCTGAACCAGAAAGGAGCCAGGAAGTAGTTAATAACAGGCAGAAACTTGATGAAATGGGTATAAAATATATACCATTTTATAAGGCGGTAGATTTTAAGGAAAATTTAGGCAATAAAGAAGCGGACAGGCTTGAAGCGGCACTGTTCCATATGGGTATACTGGATGCTTTAATTGTAGATGCAGATGACCGGGATAAGATATTTGGCATAGAAGGAAATATCTGTGATAAATACCTTTTTAGTGATATAGAGAATATCAGGCATGGTATTACAGAAGTTATAAAGGTATATAATGCAGAAAATGATATTATCCTTTGCCAGCAGATATCAAATATACTTTCAGGAATTGGATATTGCAGCAGAGATATGCAGCTCCAGGCATGGGCAGGGCCTGAAGGGAGTTACCGTATAGGTGTATTGGAGGGAACTACAAGTACAGGGTATAAAGCTAAATATATAGGTGCAGCAGCAAAAGAGCGCTACCGTTCAGAAAAAATAGAAGAGCTTAAAAAACAAATTGCTGTATTAGAGAAACAGATAAGCCGGATTGAATGTGATATTCTCAAAAATAAAGATAAACAGAAGACTTTACAAGAGGAAATGGACAAATTCCCTGATGAGGAAGACCTTAAAATTGCAGCAAAAGACTTGTGGGACAGCAGGAACCGTCTTGATACTGCGAAGGAAATAGCAGAACAATACAGGGAAAAACTGTTAAAAGAACAAGGGAAATTAAAAGAAATACAGCTTAAAGTACAAGAAACTTGCGCTGGAGCACATATGGCCAGCCGGCTTGATATTTTTGAAAATGCATTAAAAGGACTTAAAAAATACCATAACCTTTTAAGTGAAGCAGGAATAATATATAACAAGTACTGGTCAGGCATGGGGATGCTTAAAACGCTTGAAGACAGTCTTGAAGGTCTTGAAGAGGACAGGGATGAAATACTTTATACATTGAACCAGTATAACCAGCGTAAAGCACGTATATCTGGCGAGCTGGAATCAGTACGGCAGCAGCTTGGCCTTACAAACTATAATGAAATCAGGGAACGTCTTGATATATGTGTAAAGCGTCTTAGTGAAATACCTGGTGAGCGTGACAAGGCAGCATCTAATATAGGCTTTCTTGAAAATTCTATTGAAAATGATAAAGAGAAGCTTAAGATAAAAAAAGAACAGCTTTGCAATATAGAACAGCTTAAAAATATTACAAGGCAGATATTCCAGGCAGAATACAATCTTGGGTATGTAATGCCAGAAGACTCTGGTGAAAGGATTAATAATCCAGAAGATGCAGAAAACAAGGCAAAGGATATCTGTAATTTATATGGCAGGCAGGATATAAGCAAGATACAGCTGGATTCACTGCTTGGAAGCCTTCAGACAGTTTTCCATGAGAAAAAAGGACTGCTGGCAGAGTACCAGCTTTCTATATACAACCTTTTTGATGAACAGAGAAAAGCTTTTGGAGAAAATGGACTTATAGAGAAATATAATATACCAGCATTCAGGCCTGATATTAAGACAAAATACAGGGGAATCCCGGTTTCATTTAAAGAATTAATAATAAAATTAAATATTGATATGGAAGATTTAGAGAAAGTATTAAGTGCAAAAGACAGAGAGCTTTTTGAAGATATACTTTCCAATACAATTAGTAAAAAAATCAGGGCAAAAATATATGAAAGTAAACGCTGGGTAGAAAAGATGAACAGCCTTATGGAATCTATGCAGACTTCCAGCGGGCTTAAATTAAGTCTTAAATGGATTAGCAAGAAGACAGAAAAAGAGGGGCAGCTTGATACAAAGGAACTTGTAAACCTGCTGCAGAGCGATACAGAAATATTACGCCAGGAAGATATTGATAAAATGGCGTCACATTTCCGTTCTAAAATTACAGATGCCAGGAAAATGGCAAGTGATACAAATACAGTAATGTCTTTCCATATGATTATGAAAGATATCCTTGATTACCGCCAGTGGTTTGAATTCCAGCTGTATTCACAGAAGACAGGAGAGAAGAAAAAGGAACTTACTGACAGGGTTTTCTTTACATTTAGCGGAGGGGAAAAGGCAATGTCAATGTATGTGCCGCTTTTTTCTGCTGTTGTTGCTAAATATGCAGGGGCAAATAAGGATGCACCATTGCTGGTTTCACTTGATGAGGCGTTTGCGGGTGTTGATGAAATGAATATAAAGGATATGTTCAGGCTTATGGTAAGTTTAAACCTTAATTTTATGATAAATTCCCAAGTGCTGTGGGGTGATTATGAAACAGTGCCAAGTCTTGCAATATACCAGCTTGTACGTCCGGAAAATGCTAAATTTGTTACAGTTGTGCCATATTTGTGGAATGGAAAAACAAGGTCACTGGCTAGTGATTAAACAGACAGGGTATAAAAATGGAACAATTACTTAAAGAATGTGTAGGTTATTTTAAAAAAAGGGATGTATATAAGAAGCTTTTCAGTGCTTTAAGGAAGAAATATGCAAGTCTTGGACATATGGGAGGGGTTATAAAGCTTTCTGGATTATCAAGCAATGAAAAGTGTGATTTGGAAGGATTTTTTAAAAAAGATTTGCATTTGGAAGAGGATGTAAAAATATCTTATGCATTTATGGAAAAATCTTTAAAAAATAGTAAGTTTGCACCATTGTCATGGGAAGAAGTTTTAATTGCATATTTTAAAGAACCACTTATTATAAATAAGGATAAAAAGGAAAAAGAATTAAATATAAGAAATTCCTTTTTTGAAGAATGTGCTTTAAATTGCCATAATAAAATTGTTTTAAAATGGTTTTTACATATTTTTAAAGAAAAAGGGAAAGGCAGCCAGATTATTTTTAAAATGTATAATGAAAATACAAAAGAACTGGAATTGTTTTTAAATAAATTGTTTGCAGCTTTTGGGAAATTGCCATGTTTTGAGAAAAAACTGCTGCTGCTTCCTGTATTTGCTGCAAAGACTACTGGAAATCCACATTTTTTTGATTTAAAGACATCTGCATGTAAGCTCTTATTAAGTTTTATAGAATACTTCCTGGAAAATAAAAATTCCCATGAACCAGACATAAGTGGAAGAGAGGTACTATCTGGAATTGAGTATACGGAAAAACTTTTATATAGTGCTGGTATTTTAAAAGATAATGTATCTAATACATGCCTTGTGTATGGTTTACATGGAGTTAAAAAGGATGGCAGTATACATAAAGGAATAGAAGGCGGTTTTATAGAAAAAGAACCTGTGCAGGTTACTTTAAAAACATTAAGTACACTGGAGTATTTATGGACTGGCAATGGCACACAGGAGATAAAGAAGATATATGTTGTAGAAAATCCTGCTGTATTTTCTTATCTGGCAGATACCTGTCCAGATGGTGCATTTATTTGTGGTAATGGACAATTTAAACTGGCTTTTTATATAACACTGGAATTGTTAAAAGGAAAATATACTATTTTTTATGCAGGTGATTTTGATGCAGATGGGCTTCTGATTGCACAGAAACTTAAAAACAGGTATCCCAGACAGGTTGTATTATGGGAATATAAAGAAGAATATTATAAGAAATATTTGTCTGATGTACAGCTTGACAATACAGCGCTTAATAAACTTGAAAAAGTAGTGGCAGATGAACTGCAGCCAGTTAAAAACTGTATTCTTAAGTATAAAAGGGCAGTTTACCAGGAGGCAATGTTAGAAATATATTTACCTTACCATTAAAAACAAGCTACGGACGGTTTCACATGCCAGAGCCAGAATAACAAGATAACTGTAAATTGGGTGTTGCAGATTATTTTGCTAGTTTTTACTTACATGCTATATTTTTCACTTTCTGCCATCAAGGCAGATATTCGTAATACTTGCTATGCAAACTATAGCTGCAAAAGTACACACAACTTATGACTTTACGTCATAGCAGCGCAGTTTATAAGTACTTTATTCATGAGGTTAAATAATGTCCATGTATTTTCCGTCTGTCTGAATGAACTTTCACACACCATAATTTCCAGTTATAATTCTTGGTTTGCCAACAAACAGCACTGGAATGGAATAATTTAGCTGGACACATAAACCTGCGTCCGCCTGCAAACACATTATAACTGGAATAAAGCTGCCGCATTAGTGCTTGACTTTTTGTATTTGCGGTGTTATAGTATCACTAATTCAAAACAAAAAGGCTTTGACGGGGAATAGTAGGTACTATGGATATTACAGAGAGAAGATGTCTGGTGCAAATCTTTATTAGACTGGTATTGAAGCAGCCCCTGAGCTGTGGACCGAACGGTAAACCTTAGTAGGCTTCAACGGAGTTCCACCGTTAACATAGGAAAGCAATACAGGGAAATTTTGTATTGGCAGAGTGCAGAGGAATCTGAAATTAGGTGGTAACACGGACTTTATAATCCGCCCTAAACTGGCAAGTATAACAGTTTAGGGCTTTTTGTTTTGGAGAAATGTTATTTTAAAATGGAAAAGAGGTAAAGAAATGAATAAATACGGTGTAAACGAACTTCGTAAAATGTATCTGGATTTTTTTGAGGGTAAGGAACATCTTGTATTGAAGAGTTATTCACTTGTCCCTCATAATGATAACAGCTTGTTGCTTATAAATGCGGGAATGGCACCACTTAAGCCATATTTCACAGGGCAGGAGATACCACCAAGGAAACGTGTGGCGACATGCCAGAAATGTGTACGTACAGGTGATATTGATAATGTTGGCAAGACGGCACGCCACCTGACATTTTTTGAGATGCTTGGCAATTTCTCATTTGGTGATTATTTTAAACATGAAGCAATTGCATGGTCATGGGAATTTCTTACAAAGGTAATTGGAATGGAAGAAGAACGTCTTTACCCTTCAATTTATGGTGAAGATGATGAAGCATTTGATATATGGACAAATGAAATTGGTGTCCCAGCAGATAAAATTACACGTTTTTACCGTGATGAAAACGGTGAGTGTGATAACTTCTGGGAGCATGGTGCTGGGCCATGTGGCCCTTGTTCAGAGATTTATTATGACAGGGGCGTGGAATATGGATGTGGCAAACCAGACTGTAAGGTTGGCTGTGACTGTGACAGGTTTATGGAAGTATGGAATAATGTATTTACACAATTTGATGGTGACGGGCATGGCAACTATACAGAACTTGAAAATAAAAATATAGATACAGGGATGGGGCTTGAACGTCTTGCTGTTGTGGTACAGGGCGTAGATTCTGTATTTGATATTGATACAATGAAAGCAATACGTGATAAAATCTGTTCACTTGCAGGTGTAACTTACCAGACAGATGAAATAAAAGATATTTCAATACGCCTGGTTACAGACCATATACGTTCTGCAACATTTATGGTTTCTGATGGCATTATGCCTTCAAATATAGGCAGGGGCTATGTGCTCAGGCGTCTTATAAGGCGTGCAGTACGCCATGGGCGCAAACTTGGCATAAACCACAATTTTATGGCAGAGCTTGCACAAACAGTTATTAATGAGTCAAAAGATGGGTACCCTGAACTTAGTGAAAAAAGGGAATTTATATTAAATGTACTTTCACAGGAAGAGGATAAATTTGACAAGACAATAGACCAGGGTCTTAATATACTTAACGAAATGCAGAAGAAAATTGAAGCATCAGGCAGCAGGGAACTTTCTGGTGAAGATGCATTTAAGTTATATGACACATATGGCTTCCCTATTGACCTTACAACAGAAATACTTTCAGAAAAAGGTTATACTGTAGATGAAGATGGTTTTAAGGCAGCAATGGAAGAACAGAAAAAGAAAGCACATGATGCACATAAAACTACTAACTATATGGGAGCAGAAGAAACTGTATACCAGCAGCTGGATACTTCACTTAAAACAGAATTTACAGGTTACAGCCAGCTTGTGTCAGATTCAGTAATAACAGCCTTGACAACAGAAGCAGAAATAGTGCAGGCACTTTCAGATGGTGAAAAGGGCACAATTATTACAAGCCAGACCCCGTTCTATGCAACAATGGGCGGACAGCAGGCAGATACAGGGTTTATAACTACAGATGGAGGTAAATTCCAGGTAACAGATGTTATAAACCTCCAGGGCGGCAAAACCGGGCATGTTGGCACAGTTGTAGAAGGCATGTTTAAAACAGGTGATACGGTAACGCTTTCAGTAGACAGTACAAACCGTATGTCTACATCAAAGAACCATAGTGCAACACACCTTTTGCAGAAGGCACTCCGTATTGTGCTTGGCACACATGTTGAACAGGCAGGTTCATATGTAGATGCTGGAAGGCTGCGTTTTGACTTTTCACATTTCTCAGCAATGACACCAGAGGAAATTAAAAGGACAGAGGATATTGTTAATGAACAGATTGCAGCAGGGCTTGAAGTAAGGACTGATGTAATGGGCATTGAGGAAGCTAAGAAAACAGGTGCTATGGCACTGTTTGGTGAGAAATATGGTGATAATGTAAGGGTAGTACGCATGGGGGATTTCAGTACAGAACTTTGTGGTGGTACGCATGTTCCAAATACGGGTGTTATTTCATATATGAAGATAGTATCAGAGAGTGGTGTTGCTGCTGGTGTAAGGCGTATAGAGGCACTTACAGGCGCAGGGCTGGTAAAATACTTTAATAATGTTGAAAGTGAACTGCACAAGGCTTCACAGGCTGCTAAATCAGAACCGTCACAGCTTTTTAAAAAGATACAGTCAATGCAGGAAGAGATTAAGTCCCTTCACAGTGAAAATGAAAAACTTAAGGCAAAGCTTGCAAGTGAAGCAGCAACAGATGCAGACAGCCAGATACAGGAGATAAACGGCGTAAAACTGCTTGCAATGGCAGTGCCAGGTGTTGATATGAACGGGCTGCGCACGCTTGGCGACCAGATGAAGGCAAAAGTAGGTGAAGGTGTTGTAGTGCTTGCTTCAGAAGCAGAAGGCAAAGTTTCACTGCTTGCAATGGCAACAGACGGGGCTATGGCAAAAGGGGCACATGCAGGCAGCCTTATAAAAGGAATTGCAGCACTCGTTGGCGGCGGAGGCGGCGGACGCCCTAATATGGCACAGGCAGGGGGCAAGAACCCGGCAGGAATACCAGATGCAATAGCAAAGGCTGCTGAAATATTAAAAGAGCAGATATCATAATATAAGGCAGCAAGGCATTAGGCATTAATAGAAAGGAATGATAAGCAGTATATGGAAACCAAATATTATGATATTGGGTTAAACTTGTTCTGCAGGCAGTTTAAAGAACCAGAAAAAATTATACAGGATGCAGCAGATAATTATGTATGCTGTATTTTAACTGGTACAGATATAAAGGAAAATAATAAAATAGACAAGTTTGTAAAGACACATAATGCCTATGGTACAGCTGGAATACACCCACATAACGCTGACAGTGCCAGGCAGGAGGATTTTCTTATTATTGAAAAGATTATTTCAGGAAATAATAAGGTAGTTGCTGTTGGTGAATGCGGGCTGGATTATGACAGGATGTTTTCAACAAAGGAAAACCAGACCAGATGCTTAGAGAAGCATATTGTACTTGCCGAAAAGTATAATAAACCGCTGTTCCTGCATGAGCGTGCGGCAGCAGATGACTTTATACGCAGGTTCAAAAAACACCAGGATATCTGCCAGAAATCTGTTGTGCATTGTTTTACAGGGGATAAAAGAACATTAGACAAGTATCTTTCAATGGGATTTTCTATTGGAATAACTGGCTGGATTTGTGATGACAGGCGCGCCAAAGAGCTTAGGGACGCAGTAAGCATTATCCCGTTAAACAGGATATTAATTGAAACAGATGCGCCATATCTTGTACCTAGGAATGTAAATGGTTTAGGAAAAACCAATGTTCCGCAGAATATTATATATGTTGCCAGGGAACTTGCAAAATACATGAAAGTGCCAGAAGATGTTTTGATAGAAAATGCAAAGAAAAATACAGAAAGGATTTTTGGTATAATTCCTGGATAAAAGCTGGTATTATTAATGTATAAATGGCAAATAAAGGTGTGTGGATTTTGGAATATGGGGCTGTCAGATATAATGACACATAGAAGAGTGGGAAAAATACAGATGTTTGCTGTAGCCAGTTAAAAACTTCTTGCAGTATTGAAAAATTTTCCTTGAAATTTTTTCCCTAATTGGGTACAATAGGAAAGGAGATATATTCAAGCAGTATTCTGGCAGGTTTTTCCGCCTGTTGTAATTAAATACAGGCATTATAGTTACAAAAGGACAAGCCTGCATAGTATAAATATTTATATTTAGGAGGAATTTTTAAAATGGCAGTTAAAGTTGCAATCAATGGTTTTGGACGTATCGGACGTCTTGCATTCAGACAGATGTTCGGTGCAGAGGGTTATGAAGTAGTAGCTATCAATGATTTGACAAGCCCTAAGATGCTTGCACATCTTTTAAAGTATGATTCATCACAGGGTAAGTATGACAAGGCTGATACAGTTTCAGCAGGTGAGGATTCAATTACAGTTGATGGTAAGGAAATCAAGATTTACGCATTCCCTGATGCTAACAACTGCCCTTGGGGGGACCTTGGTGTTGATGTAGTCCTTGAGTGCTCAGGATTCTATACATCAAAAGAAAAAGCACAGGCACATATTAATGCAGGTGCACGTAAGGTTGTTATTTCAGCTCCAGCAGGCAATGACCTTCCTACAATTGTATACAATACAAACCATGAAACATTAAAGGCTGATGATACTATTATCTCTGCTGCTTCATGTACAACAAACTGTTTAGCTCCTATGGCTGATGCGCTTAACAAGTATGCAGAAGTACAGTCAGGTATTATGGTAACAATCCATGCTTACACAGGTGACCAGATGACACTTGACGGTCCACAGAGAAAGGGTGATTTAAGAAGGTCACGTGCAGCAGCAGTTAATATCGTACCTAACAGCACAGGTGC
>CAJTXH010000039.1 GCA_910580005.1 uncultured Lachnospiraceae bacterium
TGCTGAAAGCACTGCTAGTTACTATGAACAGCGTAGCTGTGAATAGTAACAATACTGTACCAGAGCATGTCTGGTGATTCTGAAACTGGAAACAGCAATGCAAGGGGATGGGGCACAAAAGGTTCAAATGGTGCTGGTTGCAAGTTTACTGCTGCTAAACAGGAGATGCAGTGTGATATTATATGGGACAGTATAAGTACACTGGATTTTAAAATAAGTGATGGAAGTACACTTAAAGGGGCATTTGTACAAGATGAAAGCAATGCTGGCAATGGCGGCAGTGGATATGCTAATGTTACAATAGATAGTTCATCCATCTGGATTGTAACGGGTGACAGCACTATATAACAAAAAGCAAAAATGTTATTAAAGAAACCACAAAAACTATAAAGGCTGGAAAGATTTTTAAAATAAAGGCTGGTAAAGGTGCAAAAGTTTCCAAAGTTTCAGACAGGAAAATTGTAAATGTTAAAATAAAAGAAAAATTTGCAGTTATAAAAGGTAAAAAAAACTGGAAAGGCTGTTATAACTATAAAAAACAAGGACACCACTTATAAAATTAATGTAAAAGTTAAATAGGATGGACGGTTTCTGTACTGTCTGGTATAAAAAACACTTAGGATTTTCCTGGGTGTTTTTTGCATAAATTTATTTTATACTCATATACATTGTGTAAAGGAATATTTATTAAGTGCATGTGAAGAGGAGGCGGGTTATGGACAAGGATAATACAGGGCATGTTTTGCAGATACTTCCTGTTGCAATAAGAAAAAGGTTTTCTGAAGTTTTTAAGGACTTGTCTGATGTGCAGGAGATACGTTTAAGGGCGGGAAGGCCGCTTATAATTTTATATGGCAAGTGTGAATATTTTTTAGGTATAAACAGTGGCCTTACGCATAATATAAAAAAGGCATATTATGTTTCTGCCGGGGAATTAAGGGAAACAGTGGATTATATAAGCAGTTATTCAAGATATGCTTTTGAAGAGGAGCTGAGGCAGGGATATATTACTATACAGGGAGGCCATAGAATAGGTGTGGCAGGAAAAATAATATGGGAGAATGGAAGAGTAAAAAATATGGGTAACATAACATTTATAAATATAAGGGTAGCACACCAGATACAAGGATGCAGTGAGAAACTTATGCAATATATAAGGCATGGTGACAGTATTTATAATACTCTTGTTATTTCCCCGCCAAGGTGTGGCAAGACTACGCTTTTAAGGGACATGATACGCATACTTTCTAATGGTGACAGTAGTAATAGAGGGTTTACAGTTGGTGTTGTAGATGAGCGTTCAGAACTTGGGGCATGTTACAGAGGATGCCCACAGAATGACCTTGGATGCCGTTCTGATGTGCTGGACGGATGTCCAAAGGCAGAGGGGATGATGATGCTTGTCCGCTCAATGTCACCAGAAATTATTGCAGTTGATGAGATTGGCTCTAACCAGGACGCAAATGCAGTAGATTATGTAATGAACTGCGGAATACGTGTAATTGCTACAATACATGGGCTTGATATGAGTGAAATCAGGAACAAGCCTGTGCTTGGAAGCCTTGTGAAAGAACAGGCTTTTAAACGGTACATATTGTTAGAGGCGGGCAAAATAGGAAAAGTAAGCAAGGTATTTGATGAAAGGGGTTCAGTTATATATAACCAGGAATGTTTTATGCAAGGAGATACAGGCGGGGTGAAAAGTGCGTGATAAAGTTTATAGGCGTAGTTTTTATAATATCAGGCGGCGTGCTTGCAGGGCATTATTTTGCAGAGAAAAGCCTTATACGTATACATATTTTAGAGGAACTTGAGCAGGCTCTGCAGTTTATGTATGGCGAGATAGAATATGCGGCATCTGATATTACAGGAATATTTAGAAGCCTTTCATCCAGAAGCCGGTATTGTGAGGATTTCTGGCTTTATATGCATGACAGGCTTTTGGAAAATGAGGGTGGTGCTTTATACAGCATATGGGAGGATGGCCTGGATAAAAGCGTGTGGTCTAAGTACCTTTTATATGAAGACAGGCTTTTTATGGATGAAACTGGAAAGAATATTGGCAATTTGGACAGGCAGAGCCAGCTTCATACACTTGAAATATTTAAGAAAAGGCTTGGTAATATAATAGTTGCAGCAAGAAGTGAGTATAAAGGAAAAGCAAAGGTATGCCACGCAGCAGGGGCAGCGGCAGGAATTTTTTTAAGCATACTGTTAATTTAGCGTTACTATAACAAGGTTGTGTATAGTAATAGATGGGCTTATGGAAGGACAGGGTGTATAAATGACAATTAATCTTATTTTTAAAATTGCTGCCGTAGGAATACTTGTATCGGTGCTTGGACAGGTTCTTAAACATTCGGGAAGGGATGAACAGGCATTCCTGGTAAGCCTTGCGGGGCTGATACTTGTGCTGTTATGGGTAGTACCATATATAGAAGATTTATTTGAAACAATACAAAGGCTGTTTGCAATGGGATGAAAGGCAGGTTTTTTATATGATAAAAGTTGCTGTTATAGGGGTTATTGCCATTTTTCTTGCAATGGCTGTTAAGAATGACAAACAAGAATTTGCTATGCTTGTTATTCTTGCTGCAAGCCTTATTATACTTGGACTTGCCTTGTCAAAGATAGATGATGTACTAGAAGTAATACATATGGTGGAGGAATATCTTGGTGATAATTCTATGTATATAAATATCCTGCTTAAAATGGTGGGGATTACATATGTTGCAGAGTTTTCTTCTAACTTATGCCGGGATGCAGGTTTTGGTGCAGTTGGAAACCAGATTGAATTTTTTGGAAAGGTTATGATAATTGCTGTAAGCATGCCTGTTATTAAGTCGCTTATACAGACTATTTCAGCATTCTGACCATGCAGTAATAAGGTTTCTATAAACCAGGGAGGCTTTCTCAGCTTTGAAGAAGGCATCCATAATAAAGAGGGACAAGGTATGTATATGGATGATATTACTGGCAGCATTATTCAGGAGATATCAGATGGTGAGATACAAAAGGTTATAGATGAAACTCTTAAAGGAGGGCATTTTAATTTTTCAGATTATGTAGGAAGCATTATAAACGGGCAGAGCCCTTTCTCATTTGAAGAAGCATTAAAGTATATTCTGGATGGTATTTATGGCAATATTGTACAGGAAAAAAATATTTATATATACCTGGTTGTTATAGCTGTTATGGGTGCGCTTGTTGCTAACTTTTCTAAGCTGCTGCAAGGGAAAAAAGTTGCTGAGACAGCATTTTATATGGTTTATATGTTGTTTTTTTCGGTTCTTGCGGTATCATTTACCCAGGTGTGCAGCATCGCCACAGAAACCCTTGTAAATGTATCTGATTTTTTAAAGGTATTTTCAACAGCGTATTTTACATGCATTGCATTTACAGATGGAAGTATAGCAGGCAGTGTATTTTATGAATTTACCCTGGTTATGATGAATGTGGCAAGTTATGTAGTAGTAAAATTTGCACTTCCTGCCATACAGTTTTATTTTTTTCTGCGCATTGCCAGCCAGATTTCGGAAGAAGATATATTTTCAAGGCTTGCAAAACTTGTTAAGGATATTGTAAGTACAGGGCTTAAAACAATGTTTGGAATTATTATGGGGGCAAATGTTGTACAAGGTCTTGTAGTGCCTGTTGCTGCTGAAGCAAAGAACTCCCTGGTTGTCAAAATGGGAAGTGCAATACCTGGCATTGGCAATACAGTCGGGAGTGTGGCAAGCACAGTTTTATCTGCTGGCAAACTTGTAAAAAATGCTGTGGGTATAACAGGCATAATTGTTGTTGTGTTTATTTGCCTTGTACCTTTAACGGGAATACTTATAAGCAAATTTATGTACCAGTTAATTTCTGCATTTATCCAGCCGGTGTCAGACAAAAGGATTACAAACTGTCTTGATGCTGTAGTGGAGTCGCTTAAAATGCAGCTTTATGCAACAGGTACTGGATGTATGATGTTTGTTATTTCCATTGCGATTACAAGTGCCATGACCACATAAGTATTCCACGGCAATGGCACAGAGAGGGGGAGTTATGGCTGCTTTTGTTAAGAGTGTGTTAATATTTACGCTTCTTGTAACAGTGATGAAAGGTTTAATAAACAGTGACAGTTTCAGGATGTATTTTAAGTTTTTCAGCGGGCTTGTGCTTATCCTGCTTATGCTTACCCCGCTGGTAAATTTCCTGTCAGGCGGCAGTAGCTGGTACAGCCTGCTTGAACAGGAAATTTTTAATTTTAACCTGGAGGGGATAAATGATGAACTGGAAGTAGCTGACGGGAAGTTTGAGGAGATTATAAGGGAAGAATGTAAGAAAGATATTGAAAAACAGATTATAAAACTTGCAGATAACAGGGGGATTGTTGTTGAAGATATAGATATAGGGCTTGGAAACCAGGATGGTTCTATACAGGTTAATTCAGTTGATATCAGTATTAATAAAGATGGCGTGGAAGGTTATGGAAGTATAAATGAAACTGGAAATAATGCTTATGGTACAGGGGATATAAAAGAAATAGAAAATGTAGAAGATATAAAAAATATAGAGGTTGCAGAGGATGCTGGCAGCATGGAAGCTGTAGATGCCATGTCAGATGAAGGAAATAAGAGAAAGGCGTCAGGAAAAAATGTCCGTAAATTGAAGAAGGATATAAGCACTTATTTTATTATAAAGGAGGCAGCAGTAAATATATGGGAATAAAGTGGGATGGCAGGCGTCTGGGAAAATTTATGGAATACAGGGGACAGGTTATCCAGAAAATAGGGCTGTGGCGTATTGTGCTTGTAATAATTGCAGGAATTGTGCTTGTTGTGGCGTCTGTTACAGATAAAAAAGGGAATAATGGATTATATAAGGATGATAATGCAGATACTTTTTACAATAATAGTGAAGAAAGTGGCTATGCCAGTTCTTCTGGGCGTCTGGATGAGTCTGCTGCACTGGATGCAATGTCAGAGTATGCCGCAAGGGAAGAAGACAAGCTTGAGAAAATCCTTGGACAGGCTGAGGGCATTGGCAGGGTTAAGGTAATGATTACGCTTGCTTCTTCAGAAGAACATATGGTGTTACAGGATACTGACAATAAAGAAAATACTATAGAGGAACACGACCGGAATGGTGGAACAAGGCAGCAGGAGGAGTATAGTTTAAAAAGTGAAAATGTGATAATTTCATTAGATGGCAGTGAACATCCTTATGTTGTGCAGGTAAATTCGCCTAAAATAGAGGGAGTGGTAGTTGTAGCAGAGGGGGCAGGCAATGGAAAAAAAGATAGTGAAATAATTGATGCAGTTGTGGCATTATTTTCGGTTGAACCTCATAAAATCAAAGTAATGAAGATGGAATAATGCAAAGAAAGGATTTTAATGAAATGAAGAAAACGTCACACAAAAACCAGATTATTATTACTGCGCTTGCTGTAATGATAGTAGTAGCTGGTTATCTTAACTTTACCGGCCAGGAAATCAGCACAAGCGGCCTTACAAAAAGCAATAAGGAAACAGCTAGCAATAATAACAGCAAAGATAAAGAGGATAAGAGTGGTTCTGGGGAACAGACAGCGGACAACAGTAAAGAAGACGGGGATATTACAAAAGATATTTCAGCAGAAGACATAGGCAGTGATGGTTATGTAGTTGCTGATACTGGCGATGTAGTAGCATCAGAAGAAAACCCAGGTGAAGCAGTAATGGTTTCAAACACAATAGGGGCAGACTATTTTGCATCTGCAAAACTGGCAAGGGAACAGACACGTGCAAAGAATAAAGAAACACTTATGAATATAGTTAATAATAAAGCTATTGCTTCGGCAGACAAAAAATCTGCAATAAGGCAGGTAGCCAATATTACAAAAAACTCTGAAAAAGAAAATGCTGCTGAACTTATGCTACAGGCAAAAGGTTTCCAGAATGCAGTTGTAAGCATAAACGAGGGCAATGCAGATGTTGTAGTTGATGCAAATGGGCTTACAGAACAGCAGATAGCACAGATAGAAGATATTGTCAGGAGAAAAACAGGCATAGAAGCAGATAAAATTGTAATAACACCTGTAAAAGTTACAGATAATAATGAATAAAGGATGAAAAAGGGGCAAGCGGACGCATGGTTTCCGTGTCCGTCTGCTAACAAAGAATAACTGGAAATTATAACTTAAAGTAAAGATTGCAAATCTTTGGCATTTTGGTATAATAAGTTAAATGCAGGTGTATAACTTGTGTATATACCAGACTAAGGAGGGTACTGGCATGTCAAAGGAACAGAAACCAAAGGAGTATGTTATGGAGAAAAAAGGAACGGGGGAAGTCAAAATTGCATCTGATGTTGTTGCTATTATAGCAGCGCTTGCTGCTACAGAAACTGATGGTGTAAGCTCAATGGCAGGAAATATTACTAATGAGCTTATAGGCAAGTTTGGCATGAAAAAACTGTCAAAGGGAGTTAAAGTAACAATGGAGGAGGGTCTTGTACATGTAGATATTATGCTTAATGTAAAGTATGGTTACAGCATTAAAAGCGTATCAGAGCAGGTACAGAACAGGGTAAGCCAGCAAATTGAAACAATGACAGGTCTTGTAGTTCCTGAAGTAAATGTCAGGGTTGCAGGAGTAAATTTAAGTGAATAATAATGTATAAACAGCAGCACAGGAAGGCAGGAAAGTAAGGTACGGTAGAGATTATGACAAGAAAAAAAATCAGGGAAAATTTATACATTATGCTGTTCCGTCTGGACTTTTATAATAAAGAAGATGTTAAAAACCAGGCAGAAATATATCTTGAAGAAGAGATAGAGAATGCATCTGAAAAAGATAAAGAGGAACTTCGTAATAAGTTTAACATTGTATTAAGGCATCTTGAGGAAATTGATGCACAGATTGAGGCAAAGTCAAAAGGGTGGACAGTGGACAGGATAGCTAAGGCAGAACTTACAGTTCTGCGTTTGGCAGTCTTTGAACTATTTTATGCAGATGATGTGCCAGATGGTGTAGCTATTAATGAAGCAGTAGAGCTTTCAAAGGTTTATTGTGCTGACAAGGCAAAGGGATTTATTAATGGTATTCTTGCATCAGTTGTAAAAAGCAAGGAAAGCCAGGAAAATAAAGAAAGCCAGGATAATGGCAGCCTGGAGGAGTGACATTATGGAGGAAGCCAGGTCAGTTTCCCAAGTAAATTTATATATTAAAAATATGTTTACCAGGGAGTATATGCTGAATAATATTTCTGTAAGAGGAGAGGTATCTAACTGTAAATACCATTCGTCAGGGCATATTTATTTTACAATTAAAGATAATTCATCACAGCTTTCCTGTGTTATGTTCGCTTCAATGCGCCAAGGTTTAGGGTTCAGGATGGAACAAGGCAGTGGCGTTATAGTGCAGGGAAGCATAAGTGTTTATGAACGTGATGGTAAGTATCAGCTTTATGCCAGGAAGATTACAAGGGATGGCAGTGGAAATTTATATGAAGAATATGAAAAGATGAAAAAGCGCCTTTTAGAAGAGGGGCTTTTTGATGCAAGCAGAAAAAAGAAGATACCAGCATATGCAAAAAGTATTGGTGTTGTAACTGCCCCGGAGGGCGCAGTTATCCATGATATATGCAATGTAGCATCAAGGCGGAACCCATATGTGCAGGTTTACCTTTATCCTGCAAGGGTGCAGGGGGAGGGCGCAGAAGATACAATTATTGAAGGCATCAGGTATTTTGAAAAGACAGATGTTGATACAATTATAATAGGCAGGGGCGGCGGCTCTATAGAGGATTTGTGGGCATTTAATTCAGAAAAACTTGCAAGGGCAGTTTATGCATGTACAAAGCCTGTAATTTCTGCAACCGGGCATGAAACGGATACAACAATAGCGGATTTTGCAGCTGATTTAAGAGCACCCACGCCATCAGCGGCGGCAGAACTTGCAGTATATTCATACAAGGAAGCAGAAACAGCTTTTAGGGAAGCAGCATATTCCCTTAAATGGCAGATGAATAATATTTTAAAGATTAAGAAGTTAAAGCTTGTACAGTATGAAACAATGCTTAAACATTCCAGCCCTCAGGATTTGCTGCAGCAGCGCAGGCTTTATGCGGCAGACTGCCAGGACAGGCTTTCATTGCTTATGGAACAGAAAATTACAGCAGTAAAACACCAGATGGCATTGTATATAGAAGAACTTAAGGGGCTGTCACCACTGTATAAGCTCCAGGGCGGGTATTCTTATGTAGCCAGGGACGATGGAAGCAGTGTAAAGTCAGTTGGTGAAATTGTGCCAGGGCAGGAACTGGTACTGCATATGCAGGATGGACAGGCAGTTGTTAATGTAAAGAGTGTAAGAAAGGCAGATGGATATGGCAGCAAAGAAAATGACACTTGAACAGTCATTTGAAAACCTTGATAATATTATAGAGAAACTCCAGGGTGGGGAACTTACGCTGGAGGAGTCTTTTAAAATGTATGAAGAGGGCATGAAACTTGTAAAAAACTGCAATGATGCACTTGACAAGGTTGAGAAAAAGTTAATTACTATTGATAAATAAAAAGAGGCTTTGCTGGAAAGGTATGGTTATTTTTATGGATAAAGAGGCTTTTAACAGGCAGCTTAAGGAAGAAACGGAGTGGATTGGAAAGAAAATCAGGGAATTTCTGCCAGAGGGCATTGTATACCAGAAGACAATAAGTGATGCTATGGAATACAGTCTTATGGCTGGCGGCAAGAGGCTGCGTCCTATTATTATGTGGGAAACATACAAAATGGCAGGAGGGAGTGAGGAAGGTCTTGTGCTTCCATTTATGGCTGCTATAGAAATGATACACACATATTCGCTTGTACATGATGACCTTCCAGCAATGGATAATGATGAGTACAGACGTGGCAGAAAAACTACACATATAGTTTATGGCGAAGATATGGGAATACTTGCAGGGGATGCACTGCTTAATTATGCATTTGAAACTGCAATGTCAGATTTTGAGGATGGGCATAAAATATTATTAAAGGCAAGGGCGTTAAAAATCCTGGCAGAAAAAGCCGGCATTTATGGTATGCTTGGTGGACAGGTTGTAGATGTTGAAAAGACAGGGGAGGCACTTAATGAAGAGGAGCTTTCTTTTATATATAGCTTAAAAACAGGTGCACTTATTGAGGCGGCGTTTATGGCAGGAGCTGTGCTTGCAGGTGCGGATAATGCAACTGTAGCAGGGTTTGAAAAGGCAGGACATTACATTGGAATGGCATTCCAGATACAGGATGATATACTTGATATTACAAGTACAGCAGAGGAACTTGGCAAACCAGTCCACAGTGATGAAAGAAATGAGAAATCAACATATGTGTCTGTTTATGGAATGGACAATGCAGTACAGGCAGTCAGGGATTATTCAGAAAAAGCGCTGGGAATACTTTCCAATATGCCAGTAAAGAATGATTTCCTGGATACATTAGTTAAGATGCTTATTAAGCGTAAAAAATAAGGAGAAATTAATAGTGTATGGATTACTTGATAGGATAAACCAGCCAAATGATATAAAAAATATAGATGCAGATGATTATAAAAAGCTTGCATGGGAGATAAGGCGTTTTATTGTGAAAAATGTCAGCCGTACAGGAGGGCATTTGTCTTCAAACCTTGGTGTTGTAGAACTGTCCATGGCAATCCATCTGTGCTGTGAACTTCCTTATGACCAGATTATATGGGATGTAGGCCACCAGAGTTATACACATAAGATACTTACAGGCAGGAAAGAGGAATTTGCAAATTTAAGACAGTATGGTGGGATGAGCGGCTTTCCAAAGCGTGCAGAAAGCCCTTGTGACGTATTTGATACAGGTCATAGTTCAACATCAATAAGTGCTGCGGTTGGGTTTGCAAAAGCAAGGGATATAAGGGATGGTGTACAGAAAATTTTTGCTGTAATTGGTGATGGTGCACTTTCTGGCGGCATGGCATATGAAGCTTTAAACAATGCAGCACGGCTTAAATCCAACCTTATAATTGTATTAAATGACAACCAGATGTCCATTGCCAAAAATGTAGGCGGAATGGCAGGCTATCTTGGAAATATAAGGACAAATACTAATTATATGGGATTAAAGGAGGATGTGGAAAATATCCTTAAAAAGATGCCACGCATAGGGGAAACAATTACCACAAGCATAAGGGGATTTAAGGATGTTTTAAAAAGGGTGTTTATTCCTGGAATGCTTTTTGAGGATATGGGAATTAAATATATAGGACCTATAGATGGGCATGATGTTAAAAAAATGGTTTCTGCATTTGATGGGGCATCCAAGGTAAAAGGGGCTGTCCTTGTACATGTATGTACTAAAAAAGGAAAAGGCTATCCGCCAGCAGAAAAAGACCCTTCTGCATTCCATGGTGTTGCGCCGTTTTTTGTGCGTGATGGTTCTGCAAGGAAGAGTGAGGGCTTAAAAGAAACATATACTGATGTATTTAGCAGAAAGATAACAGAACTTGCAGAAAAGGACAAAAGGATTACAGCAGTAACAGCAGCAATGCCTGCTGGTACAGGGCTGTCAGTGTTTTCTGAAAAGTTCCCGGACAGGTTTTTTGATGTAGGGATAGCAGAAGAACATGCTGTTACATTTGCGGCAGGAATGGCAGCAGGCGGGCTTAAGCCTGTAGTTGCAATATATTCAACTTTTTTGCAGCGTGCATATGACCAGATACTGCAGGATGTATGCCTTTGTGGGCTTCCAGTTGTGTTTATGGCTGACAGGGCTGGCATAGTTGGCAGTGATGGGGAAACGCACCAGGGTATTTTTGATATAGCATTTATGATGCCAATGCCAGGCTTAACAGTCATAGCACCGAAAAATTCATGGGAACTTGGTGAGATGCTTGCATTTGCATTAAACCATAACGCTCCTGTTGCAATACGTTACCCAAGAGGGGAGTCTTATACAGGGCTTCCGGAGTACAGGCAGCCAGTGGAGCATGGGAAAGGCGAATGGATTATAAAGGGGCATGGCATAGTACTGCTTGCCGCTGGAAGCATGGTAAAGACAGCTATGGAAGTACATGGCATATTAAAAGAAAAAGGACTTTGCATATCTGTTGTTAATATGCGCTTTTTAAAACCATTTGACACAGAGCTGCTTAAAGAGGCATTAAAAGGCCATAGTATTCTTGTAACTTTAGAAGAAGGTGTTGTTACAGGGGGTTTTGGGCAGGCTGTTGCAAAATGGGTTAATGGACAGGATAAAAATGCCAGAACCATTTGCATAGGGCTTCCAGATAAGTTTTTAGAACATGGCTCTGTAAGCATTTTAAAGAAAAAATATGGAATTAGTGCAGACGGGGTTGCCGGAAGGGTACTAAAAGAATATGAAGAAGAAAAAAGAAAGACTTGATGTACTTCTTGTCAAAAGATGCCTTGCAGAGTCAATGGAAAAGGCTAAGGCAGTAATAATGGCAGGGGATGTTTTTGTAAACGGGCAGCGTGAAGACAAAGCAGGCAGTACATTTGAGGAAGATGCAGATATACAGGTAAAAGCGGCTGCAATGAAATATGTGAGCAGGGGCGGCTTTAAACTTGAAAAGGCAGTTTCACTATGGGATATTAACCTTAGTGGCCTTGTGTGCCTTGATGCGGGCTCTTCAACAGGCGGATTTACTGACTGCATGTTACAGAATGGTGCAGAAAAGGTATATGCTGTAGATGTTGGCACAAACCAGCTTGCGTGGAAACTGAGACAGGATGAACGTGTAATTCCGCTTGAAAAAACTAATATAAGATATATAACACATAATGAAATACCAGATGAGATAAGTTTTGTTTCAATAGATGTTGCCTTTATATCGCTGGTAAAAGTGATGCTTCCTATACGCAGGCTTATGGCAGAGGGCGGAAGGGCTGTGTGCCTTGTAAAACCACAGTTTGAAGCAGGGCGTGAAAAAGTAGGCAAAAAAGGTGTGGTACGTGACAAATCAGTACACCTTGAAGTTTTGGAAAATATTATGGTATATGTGCTGTCATCAGGTTTTAATATTATCAGCCTAAGCTATTCACCAATAAAAGGACCCGAAGGGAATATAGAGTATCTGTTATATATAGAAAAAAACAGCAGCAATGGAACAAATGATAATGAAATACAGAACATTTACAATAAAGCAAAAGAAGAATTTGAAAATAGTTACAAAAAGCTTGCAGAAGATATTGTAGAGCAGGCACATACAAGCCTGGATAAGTGAGGATTGTCTAATGGAGCAGTTTTGCATAATTACAAACAGTGATAAAAAGGCAAACCATGATATGGTACAGCATATTATGGAGTATATGGAAAAATATTGCAAAAGATGCATTATACTTGAAAACCGGATGTCAGTTTCAGCAGGCATACGGCATTTTACAGATGTGTCTAAAATACCAGAGGGCACAGAATGTGCAATAGTCTTAGGTGGTGACGGCACGATGATACAAGCTGCTATAGACCTTGTACATAAGGAGCTCCCAGTTATTGGTGTAAATACAGGAAATCTTGGTTTTCTCACAGAAGTTGAGCGCAATAATGTTGATACAGCACTGGAACGCCTGTTTAATAATGATTTTACCATTGAAAACCGTATAATGCTTAAAGAGATTTCATACTTTAAGCAGCCAGACAGCCGTTCTTCATGTTATGCACTAAATGATATTGTTGTAAGCAAAAGGGGCGGTGCAAGGCTGATTACCATAAAAGTGTTTTTAAATAATGAACTGGCAGATATTTACAGAGCAGACGGGATAATAATATCAACGCCTACAGGTTCAACAGGCTATAACCTTTCAGCAGGCGGGCCAATTTTAGTACCACATATTAAGGCTATAATTGTTACCCCTGTCTGTCCCCATGCCCTTAATAAGAGAAGCCTTATTGTGGACGCATCTGACAAGATAACGCTTGAAATAGGGCAAACGAAGGATACAGGCGCAGACCTTGCATTAGTGGCGGCAGACGGAAGGAATATAGGGGAATTGTCTACAGGGGACAAGCTTGTAATTGAAGTGCCACACGCAGTAACACAGATAATAAAGCTTTCTGGAATAGGCTTTTATGAAAGGATGCGTGAAAAGCTTAACCAGGCGTAGCCGTAAGCAAGGTGCTTTTTATGGAAACAGGAACGGGGGAATTATGAAGATAGAAAGGCATGCTAAGATACTTGAACTTATTGGAAAATACCAGATTGAAACACAGGAGGAACTTGGCGAACGTCTTGAGAGGGCGGGCTTTCCAGTGACACAGGCAACTATATCAAGGGATATACGGGAACTTAAGCTTACTAAAGTTACAGTAGATGGCGTGCACCAGAAATATACACAGCTCCAGGAGAAGGAAACAAACCTTTATGGTAAATATGTAAGTGTATTAAGGGATGGTTTTTTATGGATGGAACAGGCAGAAAACATACTTGTAATAAGGACGCTTCCGGGTATGGCAATGGCAGTGGCAGCAGCTATAGATAATATTGAGATACCAGGGGTGGCAGGGAATATTGCAGGAGATGACACAGTTATGTGTGCCATACGTTCAAAAGGGGAAGTTGCAAGTGTTATGGAACATATATCCAGATTTATGAAACAGACATAAGTATTATCCCAGGAAATGAAAAAAAGAGCCAGGCGGCTCTTTTTATTATGTTCTAAAATGCAGTCCTGGCACATGCCTTGATTGCCTGTATTCTGTATAAGCCAGACGGCTGTCTTAAAAATAAAACTGTGTCAAAAAGTGTACTTTTTGGTCTAATCTTCACAATTGATTATTTTATCATAAAATCAGAATATGTCAATGGTTTTACATGTCTGTTTTATAAATTTTTCCAGTTAGATTATTCCTTTCCATGAAATCCATGGCTTTAACGTGATTTTCTATATAGAATATTCTGGTTCTGATACAGAAACCATCCGTCTGGCAGATAAATGGAAAAATATCAAAAAGTACACTTTTTGACACAGTATAGTATTTCTAAATATAATATTACATAAAATTAAAGGTGTAGGGATTGCTAAGAAGGGTAAGGTGTTATGTAAATGGTTTTCAGTTCTATAGAATTTGTATGTGCTTTCTTACCTGTAGTTTTTTTGTTGTATTGCCTTATACCTGGAATATATTTTAAAAATATATTATTAATTATAGCAAGTTTATTATTTTATGCATATGGTGAACCAGCATATGTACTACTTATGGCAGGAAGTGCATTTGTTAATTATATATTTGCAATGGTAATTGCAAATTCTAAAAAGAAAAAAATGTACTTGTTCCTTAATGTTACTATTAATATTGGATTGTTAATTTACTTTAAATATATAGCATTTTTTATTGGAACATGGAATTATATATCTGGGCAGCATTTAAATATTCCATATATTAAACTTCCGGTTGGGATTTCTTTTTTTACTTTCCAAGCATTATCTTATGTTATTGATGTATATTATGAAAAAATAAAAGTGCAAAAAAGTTTTGGCAAAGTTTTATTATATATTTCGTTTTTTCCACAGCTTATAGCTGGCCCGATAATAAAATACAGGGATATTAATGATAGTTTTGTAAACAGGAAAATGGACATAAACCAGGTTTCCGCAGGTATAAAAAGATTTATATGCGGTCTTGGAAAGAAAGTATTAATTGCAAATACCCTGGGCCAGACAGCAGATGCAGTTTTTAGTGCTGCAAAGAGTGATATTAATATACTGTCAGCGTGGATTGGTGCAATATCATATATGATGCAGATATATTATGACTTTAGTGGTTATAGTGATATGGCAATTGGACTTGGGAAAATGTTTGGCTTTGAATTCCAGGAGAATTTTAAATATCCATATGGAGCTGCCAGTATAAAGGAATTTTGGCAAAGGTGGCATATTTCCTTATCTGGCTGGTTTAAAGAATATTTATATATTCCGCTTGGAGGAAACCGGAAAGGAAAAGTATATACTGGCATAAATAAATTTATTGTATTTTTCTGTACAGGTTTCTGGCATGGTGCAAACTGGACATTTATTATATGGGGATTATACCATGGATTTTTTTCTGTACTTGAAGAATTTATCCCGTTTGTTAAGAGAATACCTAAAGTATTAGCATATATATACACAATGGTGGTTGTATGTATAGGTTTTGTAGTTTTTCGTGCAGATAGTATTGCAAATGCACTTTATATGATTAGCCAGATGTTTACAGGAATTTCATTTGATAATTATAAAATGAGCTTTGTAACAAGCCAGCTTAATCCATGGTCTGTCACTATGCTGTCTGCAGCTTTTGTGGGAATGGCGCCAGTAAAGATTATAAAAGATAAAATACAGAATATATTATACAAAGAAACAGGATATATTACATGGAAGCCTTTAGTAATTAGTTCATTTTCATATATAGCTCCAGTTTTGCTTTTATTGTGGTGTATTATACGTTTATCTGGAAATACATATAATCCATTTATATATTTCAGGTTTTAGGTATTTGAAGAAAGACAGGGTAAGAAATGAAAAATACAGGAAAGTTTATTTTTACAGGTATTTGTCTGCTTATATGTGTATTCCCATTTTTAGGAACATTTTTTAATCCCACAAATACTACAACAGAAAACAGGAAAATGGCATCTTTTCCTAAGATAAAGGAAGAGGGAAAATTAAACATACATTTTTTGGAGGAACTTGGAGTTTATTTTAAAGATCATTTTGCATTCCGTTCACTGCTGGTTTCTTTAGATGCAGAGGTACAAAGTAAAATATTCAAAGTATCAAATGTAGAGACAGTAGTAGCTGGGAATAAAGGCTGGCTTTATTATTCTGCTACAACAGATGACTATCTTGGAAAAAACATTATGTCTGGAAGGTGTGCAGAAAATATAGCACATAATTTATTGTTAATACAACAGTATGTACAGGATAAAGGTGCAAAATTTCTTTTTACAGTTGCTCCTAATAAAAATTCTTTATATGGTGAAAATATGCCATATTATTTGCAGAAAAAAGCAAGTAATGTAAAAAATATTGATATGCTGGAAGAAAAAATAGAAAAATACAATATCTGTTATCTTGATTTATTTAAACTTTTTAAAGAACAGGAAGAAATACTTTATTTAAAAAGGGATTCACACTGGAACCAGAAAGGTGCGGTATGTGTTTATAATGCAATTTTAAACAGTCTTAGGATAGAGCATGATAATTATGAAAACGTTAGATATGTACGGCACAAAAATGAATATGGTGATTTAAATAAAATGCTTTATCCTGTAACAGCACAGCCCGAATGGAATTATTTTTATAATAAGACAGACAGTTTTTATTATAAGACAGATACAGAAAGTGTAGAGGAGGAATGGATTGAAACTGGAAATAAAAATGGTACAGGTTCAATGCTTATGTTCAGGGATTCTTTTGGAAATACATTATTACCATTAATGGCAGATACATTTGCAAAAGGATATTTTTCAAAAATTGTGCCACAGAATGTTGGGAAATATACAGAAATGTATAACCCGGATATAGTGGTTTTAGAAAAAGTAGAACGTAATATAAGAGAACTGGCAACAGAACCTCCTTTAACAGATGCCTTGCCTGTAAATCCAGGACAGGATATAGAAATAATAAAAAAGGAAAATCCAGGTACTTCAGCTGAAATATCAGAAAGCAGGTATAATTCAGATTATATTGAAGTTTCGGGGGTACTGGATAGTTTATTTTGTACACCAGATGTAAAAATATATGTGGGGGTAACAGATAATGATAATAAGGAACAAAACATTTATGAAACATTTTATGTGTCAGATAATAAAACTGATTACGGATACAGGATGGATATTCCAAAGGAAAAAATTAACGGAAGCAGTATTAAATTTGAAATAGTGGTTGAAAATGAAGGAAAATTCCAGATTATAAAGTCTGTTACTTTAGACAGTGAAGAAACCAGGAAATTAATAGGGAAAAAAGTTATAAAACGTAAAATTGTATCCAAGGAAAAGGTTTATGATTGTGATGGTTCAGGGCATGGATATTATGTTATTACATGGTCAGATGGTGAAATAGAGTATGAAGATTTTTAAGGTAATGTTATATTCTGCCATATAACCTGCCTGGGAGGTATTGGGATTTTATGAAGTTAAAAAAAATTTATATTATAATAACTGGATTGTTAATTTTTATATTAGCAGGTTTTATGGCTGCATATATTTATGTTTACAAAGTTGCAAATGCTAAATATGAAAACCTTGAAAATGGCGGAAGCCTTCCAGAAGAATATATGGTTAATGGTATTGATGTTTCAGGACGGAGTATTACAGATGCAAAAAATGTTATTAAAAATGTTTTAGGCAGCAGACAAATTGACTTATGTGGTGTTAATACAGATATCATTACATTTATAGATATTGATATAAAACTTAGTCCGGATGATATTGATATTTACAGTTATATAATAAATAAGGGAAGCACGGAAATAAATGCAGGCTATAAAGTTAATAAGAAAAAACTTAAAGATATTATTAAAGGCATTGACTGTACAGAACCAGAAGATGCACGGATTGAATTTATTGATGGGAAAGCTGCAATAATTCCAGAAGTATATGGAAATTCTTTGAAAGTTACAAATGAAGTAGTAAAAGAGGTGGAAAACTGCCTTATAAACAGTAAAATTCCAGATTTATCAAAGTTTTATAAACAGCCAGGGACTACAAGTAATGATTTAGAAAAAAGCCTTAAAAAGGCAAGCAAATGGAACAATTATAAAATTAAAATTAATTCAGAAGGTTTTAACATTAAATTATTAGATGCCAGTAAACATTTATTGTGGAATGGCAAAAAAGTAATATTGCCTGGGAAATGGATTGAAAGAGAGGTAAACAAACTTTCTAAAAAGCTTGATACTTATGACAGAACAAGGACTTTTATAACATCAGGAGGGGAGGTTATAAAAGTTACAGGAGGGACGATGGGCTGGAAGCTTAATAAGGACAAAACAAAGAAAGCAATAAGTAAAGCAGTAAAGAAAAATAAAAAAAGAGTGTCATTAGTATGGGATAACAGGGGAGCTGTAATGTGGGACTCTAAAAGGGGAAATGATATAGGCAATACATATGTAGAAGTTTCTTTAAAACAGCAAAAAGTCTGGTATTACAAGAATGGAAAGCTTGAACTGCAATCAAGTACAGTTACAGGCCTGCCGACAATAGAAAGACAGACAAAAACAGGTGTACACCATATATTGTATAAACAACGTGACAGGGTATTAAGAGGTTCTGCTGGTGCATGGAATTCTTTTGTAAACTACTGGATGCCTTTTACATGGGATGGGCAGGGGCTGCATGATGCTAGCTGGCGCAGCAGTTTCGGAGGTTCAATTTATTTATATAATGGAAGCCATGGCTGTGTAAACCTTCCTGTGGATTTTGCATCACAATTATATGAAAAAATAGAAACTGGCACACCTGTAATTGTATATTAAAATTTTTAGGGAGGATATAATAATGTCAAAGAAAAGTATAATTTTTGTTTTATGCCTATTAATACTGATAACATGTAATAAAGAAACAAATGTTATGGCTGTTTCTTTATGTACATATAAAGAAACTGTTCCAGAAGACGGGACAGACAGCATCATGGATGGATTAATAGAAAAAGATGGATATTACTACTATTATGAAAACGGGAAAATGGTTACAGACAAATGGATATTGTCAGATGGCAACAAATATTATTTTAAAAAAAATGGAAGGGCAGCAATTGCAAGTTACAAAATAAAAGGCAAGTATTATGTATTTAATAACCAGGGGCAGCTTATCCAGCCAGAAACTAAGAAAATTGCCAGCGTGGAAATTGATGGTGCAATTAAAAAATATTATGTAAGCACAGAGGGGACAGCAGTAAGCGGGTGGACTGCAGACAGGACATATTATTGTTATGAAAGTGGTGTAGCAGCAACTGGTATTATAGTTATTGATGGAAAATTTTATTGTTTTGGTGAGAGCGGAAAGTATAATAAGCAAAAAACAAAAAAAATACGTAAAGCAGCCAAGTATAAAAAGCCATTTGCAAATTTAAAAAAAATTATTGGCAAGCCGGATAAGGCAAAATATTATTCAAGCTGTTATGGAAATGGTAAAGATGGCATATTGACATATGACAATTTTATAATATTTACATTTAAACCAGCTAAAGGAAAAGAAATTTTTATGGGGGCAGAATGATATGTTAAAAAAAGTGGAAAAAGTATTAAAAAGTACAGCGTTGATTTTGGTTATTATAAGTGTAATTATAATTAACATACAAAATGAAGCATATGCTAAAAATGTAACTGGCAAGGATTTAGAACAGCAAGTAGAAAAAATTATAAATAAAAAAGTAAAAAAAGCAGATAAAGAAAAACAGAAATTAAAAAAGTTATTTAATTATATAGAAAAAAATTATGGTTATAAACGTACTATGGGATTTGAGGCATATAATGGGTGGGATAAAGATTATGCTTCAGAGATGTATATAGAAAAAAAAGGAAGCTGTTACCACTTTGCCGCTGCATATGCATTTCTTGCAAAAAAGGCAACAAGTTACAAAGTGCGTATTGGTGTTGGAAAAACTAATGGATTTTCGGGGGCTGTACAGGAACATGCCTGGACAGAGGTACAGATAAATTCAGTATGGTATATATGTGATACTAATATGGACAAGTATGCAGAAAACTCTTCCGGAAAATATTTTTTAAAGAAAAGGAACAAACTGAAAAGTGTATATAATAATTTTAAAGATGTAAAATATTTTGTATCTATTTTATAATACAGGAGCAGAAAATGAAACAAAAATTTATAATCAATATAATATGTATTCTGGCTGTAGCTGTTTTAAGCAGAGGGGCTGTTGCAAGTGCTGGATATCCATCAGTTGAAGCAGAGGATACTATATATAATACACAGGAAACTGAAAATAATGGACAGGACTTAGGACAAGAGGAAGTACCGTCAGGGTGGCAGGAGATAGAGGGAAAGAAATATTACTTTTCGCTGGAAACGGGTGAAATGCTTTCAGGACTGCAGGAAATAGAAGGAAAGAAATATTATTTTTCACTGGAAACGGGTGAAATGCTTTCAGGACTGCAGGAGATAGAAGAAAATAAACATTATTTTTCACTGGAAACGGGTGAAATGCTTTTAGGACGGCAAGTAATAGACAATAAAGATTATTATTTTAATGAAGATGGCATTATGCAGACTTGTGGTCTGGTGGAAACAGAGGACGGGACTTATTATTGTGGGAAAAATGGCGTCCTGGCATCAGGCTGGAAGAAAATTAAAGGGTTAAAATATTATTTTCAGGTTAAAGATAAAAAGATGGTTACAGGCCTTAATAAGATTAAAGGAAATTATTATATATTTAATAGTAAGGGCAGGCTTGCCCAGTCAGATGGCATATCTATAGTTAAAGTAAATGATAGTATTTATTGTGCTAATCCAGATGGAAAAGCAGCAAGCGGGTGGCAGGTAAAAAGAAACAAACTTTATAGTGCTACAAGAAAGGGCAGGGTAAGAAGAAATACAACATACCAGGGGATTGTGCTTACAAAAACAGGTGCCGCAAAAAAAGACATTAATTCCATGCTTAAGATAAGACTTATAAAAGTGTTAAAACAGGTTGTTAATGAAAAAATGCCAAGAAGCAAAAAGCTTTATGCCTGCTGGAGATATATAACCAGTGGAAAATTCCGTTATGCAAGTAAATATCCAGATTTACGTTTAAAAAACTGGCCAAGGAAAACAGCATATAATATGTTGGCCACATATTCAGGGAATTGTTACAGTTATGCATGTGCATTTGCTGCAATGGCATCAGAACTTGGCTATAAACCTTATATAGTATGTGGCAGGGTACATGGTTCAAGAGACAGGGCGCCAGATGGATATACACGCCATGCCTGGGTAAAGATTAATGGAAGACATTATGACCCAGAGGGGCAGTATGCCGGCTGGTTAAGGGGAGTTTATGGAAGGAACGGTTACCCAGCTGCACATAAAATACAAAAAATTGTAGTGTATTAAGTTATAAAATTAAAAACTGGCCAGGATATGTTAAAATTATACTTTAAAAATAGAAAGGAAATATTTATATGAATAAGTTAAGGATAAAAATGTTATCATTGTTACTGGCTGTTGCAGTTATATCTGGAATACTTGCACCAGCACGTGTAACAGAAGCAGCAGTTAGTTCCAAATCATTTACAGTTACTCTTGATAAAAAAACTATGGACATACTTTTTAAAGTTAAATCAAAAAAAACAGGTGTATTAGTAGATGTTAAAATCTTGAAAATAACTGGCAAAGCAAAGGCATCATCTTATAATAATGGAAAAATTTTATGGGTTGATTATGAAAACTTGAATTTTGGAAAGGGTTCTTTATTTGAAAAACTATCACCAAAAGATTTTAAAAAGGGGGCAGTTTTAACTTCAGAAATGAGTATAGATAAAGGGACTACTGAAGTTGGTTTTTATTTGCCAGACGGGGTTAAAAAAATGAAATTAAAAATTACATTCAGGACAGAGGATAAAAGCAAAAATATTGTAAAAATAAAAAAAATATAAATTGTACTTTTGGCAGTAATTAAAAAAACTGAGCCAGGTTTTAATAAAAGCCCATTATTTAAATTATTTTATAGTTTAGATAATGGGCTTTTGCAATAAAAAATAGGAGTTACCCTTGCTTTATATGCATACCCTGGTTTTATAGTTAAAACAGGATATAAGCACTGGCAGTGCAAAAGTGCCCATTTTGTAGAATATTCTGGCTCTGGCACAGAAACCGTCCGTTTTTACACAAACACAGGATAACTGGAAATTTTATGAAACGGACGGTAACAGTTCAGCCTTCAGTAAAATTCGAGGATTTTTGAC
>CAJTXH010000040.1:0-11197 GCA_910580005.1 uncultured Lachnospiraceae bacterium
CCTGCGTCCGTCTGCAAACAAAGGACGGCTGGAAATTTTATGAAACGGACGTGTATCCTGAAACTGGTTATCCCTGTATCTGTCCCGATATCATATCCCATGCCAGCACCTGCCAGACCAAGCATACCCATTGACAAAGTGACAATGCCAAACAACAGCGCACCTGCCAGGAATGCCCTTCCTGTCCTGTCTTCCCTGGTACAGAATGCCCGCTGCCAGAAACACTGGTCACCAAACGGTCCTGATACCAGCCCTGCCACGGATGGAAGCCCGAAACCAAGAAAAATTTCCAGCCCCCTTCCAGAAAACAGCCCTGCATCCCTGTTAATACCTCCAATGCCTGCTTTTAGTGTTTCCATGCCGCCGCTGTTTTTTATCCCAAAAAATATAAAACATATGCCTGCTGCCAGCATAAATACCATCTGTACTGCATCTGTCAGTATGGAAGCCTTTATGCCTGAAAACTGCGAATATGAAAATGCAGCAGCAGCCATTATAATTGTCATGGCTGGAAAAGATATCCCCGAAAGCATACCAAGTATCTGGCTCCCTGCAAGAAGCTGCACCCCTGTTGACAGGACAGCCAGTGCCACAAGCTGGAACAGGTATATACCTTTTACGGCTTCCGATTTGTATTTCCAGTACATATAGCCTGACAAGGTAATCCCTTCTGGCATTTCTTTCCTTATTTTTTTGGCAAATGGTATAAACAGCACCAGGCACAGCACATTTGGCACAAGAAACCAGAAAAGCCCTGCAAAACCATTTATATAAGCAGTTTCTGCCGATGTAAACAGTGCAGGTGCCCATATCCATGTTGCAGCAATGCTTAATGCGGATATAAACCATCCTGTATTCCTGTCCCCGACACAAAACCTTTCAATGCTGCTTTCTTTTTTTGTCATAAATACTGCTGTCCCGTACATTACCAGCACATAAACAAGCAGCATGACCAAAATATAAACCATATCTTTCCTCCAGGATTTATAATCTGGAGGAGCGTATGCCTTCCCTGTCTGCCTTTTACAATCCCCCTTCCCTGGAAAACTGCATCAAAAAAGCCAGGGCTGCCCCTGGCTTCCTTACACGTTTATTTAGAATCTTACAAATACTAATTTACCACTTCTATATTTGGATGTCAATTGAAACATTTTTGAAGCCGTAATTTTAATACATTCTATGTATGTATAACAAACCAATCAGTGCAAATCTTTTTACAATATGCTATGTTACCAGTTACAACTATATATATTGCCTTCAAATAATAATGTATCTGCAAATTCTTCAACTGCCTGCCATGAACCTTTTTTAGAAGAACCTTTCGCTAAAATATCCCATAACCTGTCTTTCAGGCTTATTTCATTATCAAAACCCATAATAACACTTTTGGCATACCTATAAAGTTCTATCTGCGAATTATTATCCAGCATTTCAAATTTTGTAAGTATTCTTAAAAGCGGATTTTGAATAACAAGTTCTTTATCCTCATACCCATATTTCTTTAGCATTTCTTTCTCAAGCCATTCTTCTGTTTCTTCTTTATTATTTCTTTGTAAATCTTTTATATCTATTACATTACACAAAATGGCATGTCCGTTTGTTACTGCTTTATCCTGTATATCCATATCATGCCACCCCTGTCCCAAACTGCATCTGTGCATTACAGCTTTTAATCTGTTCTTCCAGGGCAATAGGCGGCTTATATGTTTCTATAACAGAAAGTGCCAGACTGCACTGGCTACGTTTTATAGCCTTGTATGTAGTTACATCAAACTGGCGGTTTAATTCCCTGTACATATCACTATACAATTTACTACGGAGAGATTTATCATTATAAGCATTACTCTCTTTCCCTCCAAGAATTTTAACACCAGCTTTTCTTACTGCACTTGTTATTTTGTTTTCCTCAATGCCAAGGACGGGCATATCCTGTTTAAACTGCTCTAAATCCTGTTTAACATTATCAATCTTATGTCCAGGTTCAATATTGCCCTGTACAATAAGGCGTATCTGCTCCTGTACAGATAATGGTATGGCTTTCTGCTACGTCTACTCTTTATACTTTTTCTCCACTTATATGAAATAATAGTGCACTTCTTTGCATTTTTGATTTCGTTCAAACTTGCCATTTCTTTAATTATATCAAGCTTTATTATATATTCTGGTTTAATTAATCCCAAAGGTATAGAAATTTCTAAATCTTTAAAATCCTCATTTTCTATAAAATCACATTCTATTTTATAAACACTAATCATAATTTATCTTCAATTTTCTTTACTTCTTGCCATTTTTCAATAGCTTTATTATATTTCATTTCTTTATTTGTAAGAAAAACGCAAATACAAACTACAAATATCAAAATTCCCAACAAAATATTAAATACATTACTCTTTGATTTGAACAAATATAAAATCAAAGAAACTAAAAAACACACTACATAAGGAAATTTACGATAACTGCCTTTAGATTTTACAATTTTAGCATATTTCCTCAATCTACTTTCCCATTTTATTGGAAAACTATCATTACTTTCATAAAAAACAATTAAATATGCAGCATCTCTTACAATGGCATTATAGTAATCAATATAGACCAAATATGAAGGAATAATTACTATAAGTGGTAATAAATATATATATACTATTGTTATTTTTTCTTTTAAGCAAAAACCAAGCAATGTAACAGTAATTATATACATCATATTTCTTACATTTTGATACTCTTTTAAATATTGCGTAATTTCTTGACGCAACATCTCATATTCTTTTGTATTTGCTTCCATTTTTCCAATATTCCTTTCACCTACTAAAAGTTTTTTATCTATTTTGTTTCTATTTTCAATATACTAAACTCAATTTTCACTATTAAATCCATAATTTTGTCACTTACAATTCCCAAAAACTGATAGGCTTTTACAATTATTTTTGCAATATAATATGCTCCGCTTAATGTCATTCCACTACTATAACCTTCAATTATAAAACCACTAGCAATTAAAATTGCTAATGCAATAAAAAGAACCATTGAAACCTCTATAATAATTCCAATTGCAGTACCAATTTTAATAGCACCAACTAAAAAGGCTATTGAAAGCATTATAACATTTTCACTTCTTTTGTTATAAATTAAATTTTTATTCCAATTCCTTACAAATAAATTTATAATAAACTTAATATAGCATTCTTTTTTTATTAAAACAGTAACCAAAATACTTATTACTGTATATATAATTCCTACAAAAACAAATATCGAGCCTGAAAAAAGGTATATTAATGTAAAATTAAATACTAATACAATAATAGTTCCAATTTCTATATTATTATTATTTATAGCAATCCCTCCTTTTGTAATATATTTGTATTCTATCACAAAATGAATAATTTGTCGAATAGTATAATAATTTCTTCCAACAAGGATTAACCATTTATGATTTTTGTTTTTTTATTATTAAAACTATATACTTGCTTCTTTGATTATATTTAACTATTTTATTTGCCTATAATACAAAAAGGACTGTTACACTAAATATTTGGCAACAGCCCCATTCTGAATTATATGCATACCCTTATTTCAAACTTTTACCTCATAAATTTAATATACCCTTAAACCATCCACGCCAAAAATAAGTGATGTAAGTTTTTCAATTGAAACCCTTATATCCATATATACACTGTCCTTTGATATATGCTGTTTCCTGGCTATCTCACTTACAGAGAGCGGATTATCAGCTATATACGCATCCCATACTGCATTATACCTTCTCATGTCAAGTTCCCTTGTTACAGAATTATCACAGTAAGAATAATAAAGCCTGAACATTGTTTCTATATGGGACACTATTACTGCTGTCCTTGTTGCGCTCCGTTTTATGCTTTCAATTATTACCTCATTGTCATACATTGACATCATGGATTCAAGTATATCAAGAGCCGACTCTTCCATCTGTGTCCTGCCAAAAACTGACTGCCCTGCATGGTCTTTCAGCATGTGGTAATTCCTTAAAAGCAGCTTTGTATTGCGCAGCCTCCTGTCTGCCCTGCCTGCATATTCTTCTTTCTGTTTCTGCCTGAAAGCCTTAATTCCTTCCCTTGCCCCTATTGATGCCGATTTCTCACAAATATCCCTCAGCTGTCCTGCTGTGATTGGAACAGGCACTGCATCCAGCGGCTCATTCCCTTCTTTGTTTTCCTTCTGTGCCATGGCTGCCTCTTTTTCTGTCCCATGCCTTGACACTGCATCTTCCAGGGCTTCTTTTTCCATCCCCATTTCAGCGGCAACCTGCCCCATATCCCAGCCAGCTTTCCGTAAAGCTTCCACTTTGCCAAAATCAATTTTGTTATACATGCTTCCGCCCTCCTTTTTACTGTTCCATATTATAACTTTTTGTGTTATAATCTTATTGTCTTGTGAGGGGGTTGCGGAAGCACCCTCTTTTTATTTAAGCTGCCCTGCACAGTTCCCTGCTGCCACATCTTCAACCCTTATACTGTCTACAATTCCCTGGAGTTCACTGGCAGTAAGCCCTGCAAAATTGTCCATGTCAAACATTTCTTTGGTAATGCCTTTTCTTGCAAGCTGGTTCTGGTAATAAGACATTTCCCCGTCATAATCATACTCTGTAATCCCCATGCTATACCTCCTTGTTGATACCATTGTTATTTTTCTGCATATTTAATATTGTGCTGCTTTCAAGCCCTGACCTGTTACAAAAGCCAGTAAAACATTCTTCACACATAAAACCATACTGTTTTGGCTGTTCCCCACGTTTTACCCTTGCAAGCAATGTTACCATGCTGCTTTTTTTCATATGTGCCTTGCACATGCAGCATATACCATAAAGTTTTTCATACATTTTAGGGCTGACGCCTGGGTTCTTTAGCTGCACTGGAAATTCCCTACACATGTTTTCCTCACCAGCTACTGGCACAAGGCTGTCTTTCATGAACACTGGCACACCATTCTTTCCAGCTTCATCCACTATCTTCCTTATCCATTCCCATTCTGGTACGGTCTTGTCTTTCCTCCTGCCCGTTTCTGCACCAATTATTATCCAGTCCAGACATACAAACATCCAACTGTGGTTTTCTGGCATGATATCCCCTGCCAAGGGTTCTATGCTGGCAAATCTTTTATGC
Source organism: uncultured Lachnospiraceae bacterium (assembly GCA_910580005.1). GTDB lineage: Bacteria > Bacillota > Clostridia > Lachnospirales > Lachnospiraceae > Butyribacter. The sequence continues at coordinate 5,136 of CAJTXH010000040.1, forward strand.
CCTTCTGGCAGGTGCATGACCCTTGAAGTTTCCTCTTCTTTTGTAATCGTAGTCCCATACCACATATTTTCCCCACCTGGTACATTATACTGCATATACCTTTGTGGGTGTTTAGTAAGAAACAGATAGTTATGTATGGGTGTTTTCCTGCATGCCTCCATTATTTCATCCAGCCATGTATCTGGAATCCATTCACCAAAAATATCTGACATAGCCCCGACAAAAATGTTGTTCCCCATTTTTAATCTTTCTGGGTAATCCAGCCTGTATTTATGGAATGTAGGTTCAAATCCAAACGGATAAACAATCACCTTCCCAGCCCCGTCCAGCATATGTTCCCCAAGAATATATAAATCTTCCCCGCCATCAGCAGCCTTCCCCAGCGAATAACTGTCCTTATCCATTTTGTTAAGCCTGGTGTCACCTGAAAACCTCTTAACCATTGCCCTGGCATAACAGTAACTGCATCCGTTACGGCATCCTGTAACCGGGTTCCATGTATGGTCGCACCATTCAATCTTTGACCTGTTCATTCTATATCCCTTCCTTTACCATTTTTCTTTATGCAGCCTTTTAAAATGCCATAAACTTTGTCCAGCATATCCGCATCAAAATACCCGAAATGGCAGCCATCAACTGGAATATCCAATTTAAACGCCAAATCTGCATAGGCTTTTTTTCTTGCAATATGTCTTTTTTTTGAGGTTTTTTCGTCATTCCACTGGTGGTCAAATAATTCATGGCACTTCATTTTCATTTCCCGCATTTCTGCATTTGCCAATATGCCTAATGCCTCTTGCGGTCTTGATTTATGCGTACCAACATAAGCACCACATTTTGTACAGAAATAACACTTCCCACTACCATATTCCCTGCCATAGATTTTAGAATTGCTCATATAAATCACTTGACCGCCACATAAATTACACTTTGTTGGTTGCAAATCTATCAAAATGGACACCTACTTTCTTTCAACTCAATTTCCAATCCCTTTTTCGCAACGTATATAGGGCAATCTGCCGCTTTCTAATCCCAACCGTACTTTTCTCCATCTGCAATAAATGCCTTTCCTCTTGCTATCACTTGCGGATTGTCAACTTCTCCCCACATTTTGAGAAACTCCCAAATCACATCACCTGCATTAGAAAAATCATATTTGATTGTAGGCTGTCTTCCGTATGTATAGCCTTTTATTTCTTTATGATGTCCTCTTATTTGTATTCCTCCTGCGCTTACATCACAGAAATCTATTCCTTGAAAATTCTCAAATCCTTTAAGGTATTTGTTGATTGTGTTTTCTATGTAAAGCATTTTATCTTTGTATTTTTCCAGTGTTTTCAATCCAACAAATGGGGTATCGTAAAATCCAACTGTAAACAAATCTTTTCTTCTTTTTCCCTCTGTTTTAGCCTCTTCCCAACTGTCAAAAATATCTTCCCAATCAGCAAACGTTCCTCTTCCATCAGAAAATTTCCAGTATGGAGTTTCACAATCTACATCTGTTAATTTACATTCCATTACGTCAAAATCTGATCGTTTTGCTGAATCGACATAATAAAATGTCCTTCCTTTGTAATACTTTTCCATAATCCTTACGCTAACATTCCCATTAAACGGTATCTCCAAACCCAACACTTCCTTTTCTTAAAATGGACATAAACTCAATTCCCAACTTTTCCACACATGAAATTTTTTCCATAGTTTATGCCCCGCCTTTCACAAATTTATACATACGGTAATTGAGTTCCCTGCTTTCAATCCATACTATGTTATCCAGGCACATTTCAATTATCCTGCTCCCTGTTGCCTCGTCAAACAGCAGCAGCCCTTCCAGGTCTTTTTCAGTACTGATGATTAAAGGCAGGTTATTCATGTACCTGTAATTTATAATTTCATACATTACGTTTACGTCTGTGTCTGTCAGTCTGCCTTTGAGCATATCGTCTATGTAAAGCACATCTGCATCCATGTAAATGCCAAGTTCTTTACTGTATGCTGCTTCATCCCCAATATGCTGTTTAACCCTTGTCATTGCATTACGGTATGGCATGTATATAGCTGGTACACCCATAGCCATAAGGCTGCTGCATATCGCTGTGCCAAGATGTGTTTTCCCAGAACCAGGCTGCCCGCAGAACATGATTGAATTATGCCTGCCATGCCTGGATGCTGCAAAATTTTTAACATAACCCTCTGCTTTATTTCTGGCACCAGCAAGCACTGGGTTTCCCCTGGTATCAAAACTTGCAAAACTTTTTTTGCGGAACTCCCCAGATATCCCACTCCTTTCCGCTAATTCCTTTGCACGCTTTATTTTACAGCACCTGCATTTCCTCATAACTTCGTACCCGTCCTTATAAATTGTTATCCAGCCTGTATCTTTACATTCCTGGCATTGGTACTGGCATCTTTGCATGTTGTTTATCCCCTCTGCTTTTACAGGCTTTGCATGTTCCATAAGCCATTTTTCCAGTTTATCCATCTTTTTTACCTCCCGCCAGCATCTCAAGAAGTTCCCTGGGATAACCACTGCTGCCAGCAGATGCCTGCCATGTCCCATCTGGGCTTGCATCATCATAGTTTCCCTCCAGGACTTTAATAAAATTATTTGGACGTACAAACCACTCAAACGTTATAGTCCAGCCCTTTTTCCCGCCACCACAAAGAAAAGCACTGTTCTTGATATTCCCTGCAGCTTCCAGAACCTTTTCAATGCCATATGACCTTATACGTGCATTAAGCATTTCATAACGTTTTGTACCCGACCTTACACTGCTTACAGGTTTTATCCCATATGCTGAAAGAGAATTCCACTGTTCTATAACACGTTGGACATCAGTCTGACGAACAGTATCTTTAGATACTGTTAAATTATTATCTGTGTTTATAACTGGTATAGGTTGCTCACTTTGTACACTTCCATTGCTCACTTTGCTTATTTCCATTCCGCATTTTGAGCAATGGAAATTGTCATTTTGAACAATGCATTGCTCATTTTGAGCAATGGAAGGCTCACTTTGAACAATGGAAGGTTCATTTTGAGCAATAGACTGTACAGCATCACAGTTTATACTGCTTTTTTCCTGGACATCATCTTTTCCATCTAAAAGCAGTATGCATTTTTCGGTCAGGGTATACCATATAGTCCTGTCATATGCACTTTTATTGTAATTGCCAGATAATATAAGCCCCTCATTTTCCAAGTGGCGCAATGCCCGTGATATTGTAGCCCTTGATACATACGGAAATAATTCTGACAAGGCTTTTGTACTGTTATATGTCCAGTAATACCCATCATAAAACTGGACATCATTTGCTTTGTTTTTCGTAATCCAGAAATTCAGGTATTCTAAAAGAACTGCTTCCAGCATCCCATACTCTGTTGCTATCCTGACATTAAAACTATGGTTCATACACATTACCTCCTGCCGTTTTTACTTTTTATTTCCACCAGCCTGCTTCCATGCCTGTAACATCCTCTCCAGTTCCGCAGGAGGCATTGTTTCTATCCCCTGTTCCTGGCACTCTGACACAACGCCGCTTACCAGTATGGACATTTCCTTTGTGTCATATGTGCTTGAACCACGGAATATTTTGTAATATACATATTCTCCGCCATCTTCTGTCCTGCTGCCGCATGGCATGCAGTGCACAGTTTCATTTTCAAGCATCTGGCTGGCAGGTATGTTTGTCTTTATTACGGCTTCTGCCCCGTTATCAAGCCTGAACGGCTGCCCGTACCTGCCAACCATCATATTTTTACAGCGCACCTTTGATATGCACAGGCAGTCTGCCAGCCTGCCAACAAGGACATGGAAATATGCATTTGCATTTAAACTCCGTCTTTTCCTGTGTTTTTTGATGCTTATATCCAGAAGCCCTGCATCTTTTAACTCACCATATCCCCCAGCCAGGCGTTTTTCCTCATTGATTTCAAATACCGCCTCAAATTTCTTTGTCAGATAGTTCTGGTTAACTCCTTTAATGCTGCCTGTAAATTCCATATAAAACCTTTCCCTTATGCAACATCCTTGTACCTGTCAAGCAGCTGCATTGCATTGTTCCACATTTCAAAATCCATGTTTCTAAAAGCCTCTACCCCGTAATGTTCAAGTATTGACCCCTCACTTACACCTTTCCTCATTGCCTTGTCACGCAGGGCATTTACCTTTGTTACGTCAATGTGGTTATTCACTGTTTCCTGTCCCTGTGGCGCACTGCCTGCTGCTGGTTTCGTGCCAGCTTCCACAGCTTTGTTTTTATTTCTCTGTACTGCACTGCTGCTTGGTTCTGGTGTTTCCGCATCAGGGTCTTTCATCTCCTCTGTAGGGATGCAGAACACCTGGAAACATGCATACTTAAATGCAACTGCCATAGCCTTGTTTGTTGCCTTGTCCCCGCTGTCCATACCTTCACCAATGGTCACAGCTTCAACACTGCTCCCGTCATCCGCACAGAAACGGAACTTCATCCTGCATACAGAATATATAAGGCTGCCACCCTTTGATGTCTGCCTTTCTTCCCTCGACTGCTCAATAACCTCTGGCACAATAAATACATTATTCTTCACCAGTGCAGGGTTAATTGCATTCATGACATCATCAATGCCCCTGTACATAAACCCCTGCTGCTGGTTTTTCTTGTTTTTGCCTACTGCATTGATTTCCCCCATAATACATGGTATTGCTTTATAAATTTTTCCTTCTGTTATACCCATATCACTTCACCTCATATCTTATAAATTTTTCTTCCATAAGCTTCTTAAACCATCCAAGACTGCTCTCCCTTATATGCACCTGCACAATGATTTCTTTTTCAGAGGCAAAAGGCATCAGCACATCCTGGCCCTGTATGCTTTTTTCCTGTGCTGTTTCCATTTCTGTCTCTGGCTTCTGCCCTTCACTTCCTGCAGCCTCCCTCTTTCCTGCTTCTGCTGGTTTTTCCGCTGGTGCCTGCCTTTCTGCTTCCTGCTCTTTTTTCTTCTGTTCTTCCTGGCGTTTCTTTTCCTCTTTGGCAGCAATTTCTTCTTTTATACGCTTCCTTGTATTCATCTCATTAAAAGCCGCCTGCAGGTCACCAGTCATTTTCAGGACTGCAAGCCCTTCTTCTTCAAATTCAGATGATGCAGATTTTACTGTTGAAACAGACAGTTTTACCTGCCCGAATGAAGCTTCCATGTCCTCACGTATTTTTTTGCTGCTGTAAGCTGCATTTTCCCATTTGGTGTTGTAAATCCTGTCAAATGGAAGCCATTCCTCCATATCCCCTTTGACAGCGTTGTAAATATTTTTTATTTCAGCACGCTTTTTCTCCCTGCGCTGCCTGTCATATTCCCCAAGCTGCCCATTTATGGCATCCACGGGCTCATCATAAAGGCTTATGATTTTCTTTACCCTTTTCTCAAAATCATCATATGGCACCATCCATGCTTTTTTTATTGACTTCCTTTCATCATCAAGAAGCTGTTTCTCTTTACGTATATCAGCAAGGAACTGCCTGCTGTCTTTTATTGTGCTTTCTGTTACAACTACTTTTTTGTACTCTTCTACTTTTTCCCTGATTGAAGCTTCCACCATGTCAAGGTTGTCATTTATTGTCCCTATGCTGCTTGTTATTTTTACTGGTACTAAACCGCCCATTTCCTGTCCTCCACTTCTTCTAAATTTTCATTAAACATTTCCATCCAGTCACTGACGGAATACATTGATAAACACCCTTCACATACCCCGTTAAAATGCCTGTCCCCTGCATACAGCCCTGCACCACACTCCCTGCATATTAACAGTGGTTTTGGTTCTGGTGCATTAGGGCATCCTGGGCTGCATGGATACTGCCTGCATACCATACACATTTTTAATTCCCCCTTAAACCATTACTGTATTTTTTCATGCTTGATTTTTTCTGCTGGAAATGCTACAATATGGCTGTGTTTGGTGAGTGCCTGTTTTTTCTGGGCGCTCTTTTTCCATATTGCAGGTTTCCATGCATAAATCCATAGTAAATTTTGAAAATGCCAGGCTCTTTACATATTCTTCTACCAGTTTTACAAGATACCAGCGCTG
>CAJTXH010000040.1:11207-21800 GCA_910580005.1 uncultured Lachnospiraceae bacterium
TCCCTTCACGCTGGTATATGTATTCCTGTTTGCGCCTGGCACAGCCTAATGCCTCTTGAAACATGCTGTCTGTGATGCTGCTGCCAAGCAGCACCTCAACTTCTTTTTTGTTTATCCCCTGCACTGCCGTTCCCCCTCCTCTTCTTTACCAAATACAAAAGCAAACTGCCCTGAAGCTTTTTCTGTTTCCATGTGTTTCCTGAAAAATTCCTCCCTTTCTGCCCTGGCATCCATGCAGTCACATTTCTCCCCAGGGTCAAGGTTAGCACCACAGCAGGGACAGACAGTATAATATGCCATGACATGCCTCCTTAACCTTTGTCCCTGTCTATTACTGCATTTACCACATCCAGGGGGATACCAAATTTTTCAGCAAATATATATTTGTTCGCTTTCCCTCTCCCATATGCAAACTGCCCGCTGTCTGTGGCAGCCCTGTTGATTTCCCTTATTGTCTGGTACGCTTTGTTTTCCTTGCATCCAAGAAGTTCCATGACATCTGCTGCTGTGACATAAGTTGTCACTGATGCCCTTAGTACCCCTGGTGCTGTTGCCAGTGCAGCCATTTAATGCACCCCCTTGCAGCTGGAAATTTCCAGCCCCTTATTTTCGTATGCTGTTCCTGCCAGCACAGACAGGTTATGCAGCCCCATGTCATAATAATATACATTGTCTGACAGTCTTTCTTCTTCCTCCACTGCAGCAATATTGACTTCCTTAACCATGCCTGCAAGGCTTTCAGGGGTTTCAATACCTGCAGGCGCTGCAAGCACTTCATTGACAGATGAAGGAAGAAGAACCATGTCAGAACCCATTTTCTGTGCAAGTTTCTGGAGCACAGCATCATACATCATACAAACTGCCCCGTTCCAGCCTGCTTTATTGGTAATTACATACACAGAATTTTTCTTTCCTGGCAACTTCACAAAAACCTCTGCATCCCTTTCTGCCATGCCTTCATTTATTAAAATTTCTTTCATTGCCTCAGAAAGAGGTTTTACAGCCAACCCCATAAGTTCCAGGGTATTCCTTTTTGCTGTTTTAAAAAGCTGCACTTCATCCATGCCCAGTATATCTGCAACATTATTATTAACAAGCACAGAAGAAACACCACCCATGCCAGTTTCCGCAATATAGCGGTAAACAACTGACAGGTCATGGAACTGCCTGTTTGGCACATGCTGTAACATTTCCACATTCTGTCCTGTATTTACCAGTGACATAATTACCCTTTTTTCTGGTTCTGTAAAACTTATCCTTCCAATTTTTCCTGCTTCTGCAAAACCTGCAACAAGCAGCTGTGCAGTATCTTCCAGGACAATGCTTATACTGCCTGTCCCTTTGTAATGTCTATACATATATTCCAGATAAACCACAGGCACTGCCATCCCATCCCGTGTACAAGGTGACATAAGCCTGAGCCCATCCATATTCCTGTTAGTTTTCTGTACAGTTTCCACTTCCACTGTATAGCCCTTAAATTCTTCTGGCATATAGTCCAGGATTTTTTCTGCTGCCATTTTTTTAAATGTAATATAATCCATCATATCCTCCTTATAAGTTTAAAGATTTTTCTTTACCCATAATTTCAGGCTTTGTGTTACCTGTTCCAGTTCTTCAAGAGTTCCCAGTATCTTATGCATCCCTGCCACTTCATCTGTGGAAACAACCCCGTCCGCTGTAATATCTACTAACAGCTTCTGCACACTGTCCATTTCACGCAATACATAAACCGCACGCAATGATATCCTGTCAAGGCTTGAAATATCTGCTTTCGGAATATTGACGCCTAAAGGACAGATACTTGTGCAGTAATAATTCTCCAGCTCTGGTGCATTGTATAAACCAGACATAAGATGAATTTCCTCTGGATATGGATTAGCAACACCTTTTTCTATCCTGTACAGCCTGCCTCTGTCAATAGCCATTATTTCTGCTGCCCCTTCTCTGCTTTTTAACTGCTCATTATATTTTGAAGCTACGCAACGTGCCTTATAAAAAACATTGGAACTGGTTTCTGCTGCTACATTTGACATTTTGTTTTTAACCTCCATGTTTTATAATAAAATTATCCTATTAGGAAAATTCATTGGTAAAATATTCTATTGGCTGATTGAAATGTTTTGCTAATAATTTGGCTTCCTCTAAGGAAAATGGTACTCTGCCATTTTCCTTTTTACTATAAGCAGATGCAGTTTTCAAACCAAGTAACTTAGCAATTTCTATTTGAGTTTCATCTCGTTCTTTCCGTAACTCTTTTAGCTTCACATTTGCCATTTTATCACCTCCTTGTTTTTTTCCTATTAGGAAATTTATATATCTATATTACATTTTCTTAGCAGGAAAGTCAAGACTTTTTTTCAAAAAAGTTTCCGTTCAGGAAAATTGGTTTATTCTATTATAAAAAATTGCTATAATTAGATTTTAAGGAGGGCTTATGAACAGATTAAAAGAATTACGAGAAAATTATGGTATGAAACAGTCCGAACTCGGTAAACTGTTAAATGTCCAAGATGCAGCAATCTCAAAATATGAGTCTGAAAAAGTACCATTAACAGCAGACACTATTATTAAACTTGCAGAAATATTTAAAGTTTCTGCTGATTATTTACTAGGGAGAGAAGACTTATCGGGTCAAGGACTTGATAAAGGGGATATAACACAACGAGGACTTGATGGTCCAGGAATAACTGATATTTTTGGATATAATGATGATGAAGAAAAAATAATTACTTTTTCAAACAAACTGTCTTATCAAATAGATTGTAGTGGTGCTAAAATAGCAGACGTTGCAAAAGGAATAGGAGTACCTGAAACAACTGTCTTGAAATGGCTAGATGGTACAGATAATAGTTATGCTAATTATTATAAACAACTATCCAAATATTTTGAAACTGGAATCCGTTATTGGACAAGTCCTGGTGCTTTATCTCCTACCATTGAACCAAATACAGAAGAATATCTTCTTATTATGGCATACAGAAATTATAAAAACAATGGAGTCTTTGATAAATGCTTTGGTTCTTTAGAACACTATTTTCCAGGTATTAACGTAATTAATAATGCTCTTGAGAAAAAATTTTTATCAGTAATAAGACAACTTGATGAGGACAATACAGATATTTTACTTGGAAAAGCGAAAGAATTGTTAAAAGAACAACGTTCTGAATCTTCTGTTGCAGCAGATGATTCATTAAGAAAGACAGGTACAGACAACCTGGGAAAATAATACCCTTCGAGTGGTACCGAAGGGTATAAGCATAATTAACTATAGAAAAAACAGTAAAGGAAGGTATGCAATGAAAAAAAAGGGCTCATTTATAAGTAGTGTTATCGCTATTTTAGTATTGTATGGAATAATATCCTATTTCTGGGATGCAATTAAACTTATATTAATTATTATATCAGTGTGCCTGCTGGTTTTTGTTTTTGTTAAATTATATGAAGCATCCATTTCAAAACGCACCAAACCATCTTATACCCAAAATACAGCTCCTTCAACAAAAAAGTATGTATCTGCAACAAAACAAATTGAACAGACACAAGATGAAACAATAAAAAGACAAGTTAAAATTTTAACAGAAAGTATACAATTAGTAAATGATTCAAATAACCTTGATACTGTCCTTAAACGTTATCTTATTGTATATAATACACTGAATAAATTATTACTATATTCAGATGCTGAACTCAGAGAGGCTGGTTACAGGTTAAAAGAACCTGTAACAGATACCCAGGACTATATACAAAACAACCGTGTCACAATCATTAACCAGGCTATTGAACGTAATATAAAACATGAAATAAGTTTATTAAAAACTACCAAAGGGAAAATAAATAAACTAGATACGCTATACCAGAATATGAAGAATAATAAAAACCTTGAAAATGATAACCTTATTTTCTTGGACAATTTATATTCAAATATTAAAAATAATCTGGATAATGAAAACCATACAGATAAAAAAACACCTGAAAACACTTCAGAAACCCAACCCCCTGTAACATACGGCATTGGAAAAACTGTTCCACAAGACTTGTTAAATACAGCCAGCATTTATCCTGAAATAACTGATATGTTATGGATTGGAGACGGTGAATACCAAAACTATATACCCCCTGAAAAAAAGCCAATACAGGATAATAATACATATCTGGTCTTTTATGATTCTGTCCCAGAAGAACCAAGCACATTGTATTTAGGACTTCCTCTTGCAAAACCCCAGAAAAACACAATAATTGAAAGCCCTCCTTATTATCCTGTTTACAAAAACTTACTGCCAGAACAAAGATGGTTATATTGGAAATTCCTTTCCAGCCCATTTACACAGAGCCATGATATAGGCTATGTATTTTTATTTTATTATGGACTGGAACGGCATATGGTATCTGGAAATTTTGACAAAGCATTTGATATCACGCTTAGACTACGTACAATATACAGCAACAGTTCATTCCAGTTTTACACAGCAACTTCCCTGGTTCTGGCATGTATTTCAAAACAACGGGCTGACCTGGCAGTAAAACTTTTAGAATCCTATAGCCAAAATAATAATACAAATATCCGCATGGATTACCTGCTATTACTGAAATACACTTTCCAGCTTCCGTTGACCATATCTGAAATAATAAGAAATTACCAGTATTTTGGATTTGACAACAACCGTTATATTAAAAACCAGCCAGAAATGTTTGAGAAAGCATTAACAGAACTTATACAACAGGAATTCCATGCAGATACAATCAGCCTGAACCAGTATTTTCCTATGGATATCACTTCCCTGCCTGTAACACAGGAAAGAATGTTTGCTAATATATCACTTAGTAATTATAAAACTCCGTTACCAGCCTTTGAAAATACAGAACTTGACAAAAGAATTTCACTTTTACTAAACAAAGCACATGAAACCGTCAAATACCAGTTAAAGGAAATGCGTAAACAGAAAACCGCACCAGATAAACCCCAGAAAGCTTCTGCAAAGCCAAAACTTTCCCCTATAGAAATAGAAAATATACCTAAAAAAATAGAATTTGACTTTTCAGAAACAGAAGGATGGGAAACCTGGGATAACAAACATATTTTAGAAACATATTATAAGCTTTCAGACAAAATACAGTCTGGCAAAGAAATCCTTCCCAAAATTGAAGCCTGTGAGAAATCATATAAAATTTTAAAACCTGTTATAAATTTTTTCCAAAATGACAACGCTGGGCTGCCTCCAGTTATAAACTGCAGAGACCGTGGGCCATCTTTATATATGAAGCTTGGAGACTGGCATAATGCTGAAATGGCAATTAAAGCATGCATTGATGCAGGGGCATATGACAGTACGGAAGATGGCATAGCTGCGCTTGATTATCTGGAAACATATAAAAAAACTGCCCAGGCAGCAATAAATTTCATAATAAAAAACCCTGGTTTTCTACAAAAAAACATTTATATTGCACTTACGCAAGAAATCGGTGAGGAAAATATATCTGTATTAAAAGATTTTATGAGAGAAACTTATGTATTCCACAAACAGCCAGACAAAGGAAGTAATAAACTTTACTATATAGAAAGAGAATAAAACCAGTAAACATATCACATAAACAGGTAGAAGCTTATCTTGCCATACTCAAAAAAACAATATAACAAAACGTGACTTGAAAGAAGTAAAAATTCAGAAACATACTGATTTAAAAATAATAAAAAACTCACAATTAAAAGGAATGAAATATATGAAAATAAATGCAAATGGTATGGAAATAGAAGTAATCCAAAAAAACAATAATGACAACTCTGATTACATTTCATTAACGGACATAGCTAAATATAAAAATGTTGATTTTCCAGCAGATGTCATCAAAAACTGGCTCAGGTCAAGAACTACTATTGAATATCTTGGTTTATGGGAACAGCTTAACAATCCTGGTTTTAAACTGGTCGAATTCGACCAGTTTAAATTTGAATCTGGTTCAAATTCCCATTCTTGGTATTCAGCAGTTAAATTTACTCTTAATATAATTATACTAAGAAAAATTTTAACCAACGTATACTAAGAGCATACTTAATTATGAAAATTATATCTCAAAACTCTTATCCGCACTTTACTACCCTTAGAACAGGTTTTTGTTTTTGCATGCTACTGTCAAAAAAGCCATCTGGTAATGAACATATAAATTGCAAATCCTTTGGTGGCAATGCACATAAATCTAAAAATGTATGTCTTGTAATAATATCATTTTCTATTAACAGGTAAACTGCATCACGTAATATTTCTGGCGGTTCTATTTGGATTACTTCATCCAATGGCTCATTACGCCAATATTTATTCGTTGTCATTTGCCTTTTTAAATATCCAATCTGGTTATCTGTCAAAAGGTTAAGTGTCTCACAACGTCTAATTATAGTAGACATTGCTGCACCCCATTTTTTTTTAACTATTTCTAAATAAGCCAAAGATGTTCCCCTGACATCCTTTGGAAAAGATGTAGCAGGCAAGAGAAATGCAGAAGCAAATCTGTCTGCCTGCATATCTGCAAAATCCACTACTTCTTTTTTTACTGCATCTTTCTCCGAAATAGAACTATGCAAAATTAAATGTCCTAATTCATGGGCAATACTAAATCTTGTACGGACAGCACTCTTCTGGACAGAGTTATAAATTATATATGGAATATCATCATACCATGAGGAATATGCATCAATCCCTTTAAAAGAACAAAATTCATTATCAGAGAACTGCGCAACAATTATCCCCTGATTCTCTAAAACACCTATCAAATCTCCCACAGGAGAATCAGCAAGTCCCCATTTTTTTCTGACTGACAGAGCTATTTCTTCAATATCAATATCTTGTAATTCTTCATGGTTTCTTTCTTCCATAAGAAGATTCTGGTCAACAAATTTTACATATCTTTCTAAATGTTTCCTTGTTTCACAAACCCATTTCACCTGATGTTTACATGCTGTCTTTACTTTTTTTGATACATTGGAATTAGAACGAAAAAATAATGGACTTTTCTCCATGCTTATACCTGTTTCATCTTTATAAAAAAAATCAACAGGGAATTGTAACACAAATGAAATTGACTGTAAAATACCAGGAGATGGGTTCATAATACCTTTTTCATATTTTGAAACAGACTGCCTGGTAACCCCTATTCTTTCAGCCAAATCCCCCATTGATAATGCACAGGCCTCACGTGCCTCTGTTATACGGCTTGGAATTACACTATTTTTCATAATGACTTTTCCTTGGCATTGTGAGTTAAAAATTCTTCTCTCAGTACCGCCTTTTTCCTTTCAAATTTTTTTGTTTCCTCTTTTTCTGATATCAAACTTACCATAGGTATGTCTATATAATCCACAACAGCTTTGTATCCTGGCTCAGGAAATTGCAACCTGCAAAACGTTTTTCCTGGACGCCCTCCAAAAACTAATATCCCATAATATAATTCCTGGACATATTGTTGTTCCCCCAAAAAGTCAAATCTCATTTGATGGTATAATACATCATTATTAAATGTTAATTTACGTTTATAATCAGCTTTACTTGGAAGGGAAGTTGGTGAATTGCTTTGTGCAATATGGATTATCATATGTTTATTTCTTAATTCTGGCACTGTATGTCCATAACTAAATTCTCTTTCAGAAAATTCAAACGGAAACTTATTATCATAATGCTCTATTTCACATTGCATCTGAACTAGTTTTGTGCGTATTCTTCCTTTCACATCAACAAGATACTTATGTGCAAACATTGGACTTTCTGCTTCCATTAAATCAAAATATGTAGCATTCCCAACCCGTACAATTGATGCTAATGTTATCATCTCTGATTGTGTTAATAAATCTTTCTTTGATATCACTATAAACCTCCTCATGGTTACTTTTTATTTATGAACCTATTTTACATTTTTTCAATATTTTTGTCAACCACAATAAAAATACTAAAACTATTTTTATTATACAAATACTTCTGTTCAAACTATTTATAGGATTTCCACTTCTTTTATAGTTTACTGGCTTTATACCATTACCAGTTGACATATTATAATTTATTATTTAAAATTTTATTGAACAATAACAACTATTTATATTAATTTTAAGCATATACAATCCAATACAGAAAAAATAAGCAGAACCAATAAGTTTTATAATAGTTTTTTATATTTGTTTTCTTAATATTTTTAATTTAAAATACATAGCATTAAAAACTAATACAAAAAATATAAATATAATAAAATATTAAATTTAAAACTAAACAAAATAATTAAACAAAAAAATATATAGAACAGGAGAATACATGCCAGCCTACAAATACACCCTTAAAAATGGCAAAACCATGTGGTATGCCAACTTTTATTATACTGACTGGACAGGAAAGAAACTTCATATCTGTAAACGTGGGTTTAAAACACAGAGGGAAGCAAAAGAATTTGAACACTCATTTACAGACAGGCAGAACAATACCAGTGACATACTCTTTTCTTCGCTTGTTGAAAACTACCTGGAAGATATGTCGCACCGCCTGAAACCTACCACAATGGAAAACAAGCAGTTTATTATAAAAAGAAAACTGCTTCCATACTTTGGCAGGTTGAAAGTGTGTGATATTGATACTATCAAAATCCGCAAATGGCAGAATGAATTAATTTCATACCGTGATGAAAACGGGAAACCGTTCTCCCAGACCTACTTAAAAACAGTCAACAACCAGCTTTCCGCCCTGATGAACTATGCAGTAACCCACTACAGCCTTGCCTCCAATCCCTGCAAAGCTGCTGGCAGCATAGGCAAAAGCAGGGCGGAAGAAATGCATATATGGACACAGGCACAGTATGAAGAGTTTTCAAAAGCTGTACAGAAACCATATTTTAAACTTGCCTTTGATATACTGTTCTATACTGGCATACGTTGTGGTGAACTGCTTGCCCTTACCCCTGCTGATGTCCTGCCTGATAAAAAACTTAACATATGTAAAAATTATGCAAAGATACAGGGGCAGGAACTTTTCCTTGAACCAAAGACACCAAAATCTAAACGTTGCATATCCATTCCAGACTTCCTGTATAACAGCATCATGGAATATATACCCAGGCTTTATGGCATAAAAAAAGATGACAGGATATTCTGCTTTACAAAATCCGCACTTGACAAAGAAATCAAGAACACAGCAAAAAAAGCTGGGCTGCCCCAGATAAGGGTACATGACCTGCGGCACTCACACGCAAGCCTGCTGGTTGAAATGGGCTTCTCACCTTTGGAGATAGCAAACAGGCTGGGACATGAGTCAGTGAAAACTACAATGGACACTTATTCACACCTGTACCCAGACAAAGACAGGCAGCTTGCTGACAGCCTGGACAAGCTGCGGCAGACACCACCAGAAGGCAAAGCCAGCATATGATAAATATTAACTTTTTTATCTAAAGGATTTTTGGCAATTTTTAAACAAATTATAATTTTATTATTTGGGAGGCAATGACTTATGGCAAAAAATAACCGAACGCAATATAATGATAAAGGTATTTTTAAAGAATATGATTATAAACAAATAGTAGATTTTGGAAAAGTATTTTTAGACGCTACTAAAAAATGTAATAAACCAAATATAAGTTCTGTTGGCTGGTCTCATCCTTTATTAGTTCCAATTATTACTAACATGGCTTTTTCTTGTGAATTATTTTTAAAAGCAATTCTTAAGCATGATAATAATGATACTAAAAAAACTAAAACACATAACTTAAAAGATTTATTTAATGGATTACAAGAAAATATTAAAAGTGAAATTATGAAACCATATAATGAAGAAGATTTTATGGCAAAATTAGAAAATATCTCAAATCTTTTTATGGAATGGAGATATTTATATGAGCGTCACCTTGGTTCTGTGGAATATAACTTTTTATGTGATTTTTCTGAAAAATTATTAGAAATTGTAGATAATATGTAACGGGTTAAGGCTCATTAATCCCTCACAATATGCATATATAGGTATATTCGATATTATAACATAATTGTAGGGCTTCTAAAAACGGCTAAGTATGATAGTTGTTTTAACATATAATCCATGAAGCAATAATTAGATGTTTTATAAAACATACAATTATTTTCAATACACAAACTATGATAAACTTCTTGAATTTTTTAACATTATATGTTATTCTTTAGATAAAGAAAGGCATCTGCTCCAACAGATGCCTCCCAATATGGAGTTTCCCATTCCAAAAGATGGATGCTCCCAAATGAAAGCTTTGTCCTTATGGACGCTGCCTATTCTGTAGACCAGACAGGATAGGCATTTTATTTTTTCTTACTATTCCTCTTATTGAGAAAGTCCAGAAACGCAACAACAAGACTGCCAAAGGAAACCATTAAACCAATTATTCCTATAAATATCAAAATTATATCTGCATCTGTCATATTACGCACCTCCCTTCCTATGTACTCCGATAAACGGTTTTAGTTTGGGAGGATGCCATCCTGCCATGGGCTCCATAAATAAAATTCTACCATAATCTGACAGGAATTTCAATATTGTATATTTAGAGGTAATAAAAGTAAACTCTCTTATTTCTTAACATCATATTAACATCACCAGACAA
>CAJTXH010000041.1 GCA_910580005.1 uncultured Lachnospiraceae bacterium
CCACATTTTTTTGTGGCATAGGGATTTTATGCGCCATTACGTGGGCTGACGTAGCAGAAGCGTGCCCTGGAATGGAATATTTAGCTGGACATGGAAACCCTGCGTCCGCCTGCAAACAAAGGAAAGCTGGAAATTTATGAAACGGACGTGCATAAAGCAAAGGCTATTACAAGATGGTAAGGAGAGAGTTATGATTATTTATGACAGTAGCAGAGGGGTTTTTAAACTTGATACAGATAACACAAGTTATGTAATGGGAGTTACACAAGAAGGTTATCTTGGGAATATTTATTATGGGAAAAAGGTAGATACGACAGACCTTGTGTATGCAATGCGTACTGGTGAGCATCCGTTTACCCCTTCAGTAATTCCAGGTGAAAAGATAAACTTTATGGACAAGTTTCCAATGGAATATCCATTTGATGGCACTGGGGATTTTCATGCAAATTGTATAAACATAAGAAATAGTGAAGGCCAGGAAGGGCTTGAATTAAAAGTAGATTCACATAATATATATGCAGAAAAAAGAAAACTGGATGGGATGCCTTCTGCAAGGGGCCAGAGCACTATGTCCCTTGATATTGTGCTTTCAGATAAGTCTTTAGGTGCTGAGGTTATTTTAACTTATACTGTTTATGAAGAATGTGATATAATTACACGTAGTGTAAAGGTGGTAAATGTATCAGACAATGCATTTTACATAACAAAGGCATTATCAGCATGTTTAAATCTTGAAACAGAAGCCAGTGATATATTGTCACTTCATGGCGCATGGGCAAGGGAGCGCCATATACAGAGAAGCAGGATAAATTATGGAAGTTATATTACAGAGTCATCCAGGGGTGAACCAGGACACCAGGACAGCCCATTTATTGCATTGCTTTCAGAAAACTGCAATAATGAAGCTGGTGATGTATATGCAATGAATTTAGTTTATTCAGGCAATTTTACTGCGAGGGTACAGAAAGACCACTTTGGCAAGGTCAGGGCAAGCATTGGCATTAACCCGGAACGTTTTTGCTGGAAGCTTGGAAGCGGTGATACATTTGAAACACCAGAAGTTATTATGCAGTATACATGTGAAGGAACTAACGGCATGACAAGGAATTTCCATGACTTTTTCCGTAAATATATCCTTCCTTTAAAATGGGTGGATGCAGAGAAGCCGGTTCTTATAAATAACTGGGAAGCGACTTATTTTGATTTTGATGATGAGAAGCTTGTACAGATTGCAGAGGAAGCTTCAAAGCTTGGAATAGAAATGCTTGTTATGGATGATGGCTGGTTTGGCAAAAGAAATTCAGATACCAGCAGCCTTGGCGACTGGTATGTTAATGAGGAAAAACTTAAAGGCGGCCTTAAGAAACTTGTAGACAGGGTTAATGCACTTGGAATGAAATTTGGTATATGGTTTGAGCCTGAAATGGTTTCGCCTGACTCAGATTTATACAGGGAGCACCCAGACTGGGTACTTGCACTTAATGGCAGGGAGCCAGGGCTTTGCAGGACACAGTATGTGCTTGATTTAAGCAGGCATGAAGTTGTTGACTATGTTTATGGGATGATTTATAAAATACTTAAATCAGCAAATATTGAATATGTCAAATGGGATATGAACAGGCCAATAGCAGAGGCAGCAAGCCTTCAATTGCCAGCAGACAGGCAGGGTGAGGTGACACACAGGCATGTGCTTGCAGTTTATGAGTTACAGGAAAGGCTTTTAAAAGATTTTCCAGGCCTTCTGCTTGAAAACTGTTCAGGAGGCGGCGCAAGGTTTGATGCTGGTATGCTGTACTACAGCCCGCAAATATGGTGTTCTGATAATGCAGACCCAGTAGAAAGGCTTATGGTACAGGAAGGCACACATCTGGTTTATCCACTTTCAACTACTGGCACACATGTGGCAGACTGCCCTAACCATGCAAATGGCAGGATAACGCCATTTAATACACGTGCTGATGTTGCCCTTACAGGGACATTTGGATATGAACTTGATGTAACACGTATTGCAAAAGAAGAAAGGGAAATGATACCAGCGCAGATTGCAAAATATAAAAAATACAGGCATCTTATACAAACAGGTGATTATTACAGGATTGCATCATTCAGGGAGAATGGAAGGTATGACAGCTATATGGTAGTATCAAAAGATAAAAATAAAGCCATACTTGTATATGTGCAGGTAGTAACAGACTCTAATGTATTAACTAAAAAGCTTAAATTATATGGACTGTGCCCAGGTAAAAAATATATTGTAGACGGGGCGGAATATCTTGGAAGCACACTTATGAATGTAGGTTATATAATGAAGCCATTAAGAGGTGACTTCCAGTCTGTAGTAGTTGAAATAAATTGTGCTGGTTAAAACAGGATATTTTTTAATATCAATAGTTTCCCTGCCTTGCAAAACATAAAAGCAGGAAGGGAAACTAACAATCAGCTTGTATTAAAAAAAATTCTTTTTTTGTGGTTTCTTTTACAGTGCCATTACTGTTAATAATAAAGTAAGCACTGTCTTTTTCGCTTGTTTCATCATGTACAGGAGGTCTGTTTACAGTTTATTCATTTATGTGTTTGTCCTGGATTGAAGGATTGACTAGTTGGCTGGAATATAGTAACATAAAAAATGTAAGTAAAAAAATAATTATTGCATGCGGCATAATATGCATATTATGCATATAATAAGCCACAAAGCAATAAAAATTATGGGGTATATAATGAAAGATATATGTTTAACTTATTTAGGTGAAGATATCCGGCCAGCAAAATATATAGTTAGTTTTTTTAGGATAGCAGGGGTTTATGTTTACGAAAGAATAATTTATAGCAATGACAAGGTAAAACCAGACTTTCCGTCATTTGATATGGACATTAATATTATAATACTAGGCCAGAACTATGTAGATGAATTAATTGAAAGATATGGTACAGAAGATACTGTGTTTATTTTAATGAGTGATAGAAAAGTAATTGATAAAGATTGTATTATTGGCAAAGATAAAAAGAATATTGGTATATTAGAAGATTTAATAAAGTTACTTTCTAAAAAGTATACACAGTTTGACATTGAAAAAAACGCTTTATCTAGTCTTGCAGAAATATTTGAAAGCAACCATCTTGCAGAAACATTATTAGGAACCCGTTATTTTTTACCTGACAAAATTATTTATTCTATGTTATGCCCAAATTATGAGAAAGCAATAGAGGATATTTCAAATAAGTTAAAAGAAGATATTGAAGAAAGCATTAAGGGGAATTTCTTATGGTTTGCGATGGCATATATTGGATATGAATATAATTATTATTGCAAAAGATTGAAGCAAGGATTTCTCTTTCGTCCAGATAATCTGCTGGAAATTACAGAGGAATTACGTGAAGGCTATAATGGAAACTGGAAATCATTACTTCTTTTACAAGCTCAGATATATGATGATTTGGAAGGAAAAGTGAAAAAAGCATATGAGCTTTATGCAGAAACAGCTGATAGTGCTTATAATGCATTTGCATGGTATAAGATGGGTAATATATGGCAGAAAAATTATAAAGACAGCGCTATTGCTTTAGAACATTTTAAAAAAGCTGTTAATATAAATCCCTCTTATTACCGTGCAATATATAAAGTGGCAGAATGTGAGTATATGCTGGAAAATTTTAATATTTCTGAAACATTATATAAAAGGGTTATAGAACTATTACAAAACAATTATGCTAAAGGTATTTTAAGCCCCCTTGATATAGAGTATCTTTATAAATCAAATTTTAATATTGCAAGGATTGAAGTAACACAATATGGGGATATATTTGAAGCAGTAAGGATATATAAATGGATAGAAGAGTTATGGGAGAGAATTTTAGATGATACAAGTGTAAATAATATATGTTTTATTTATATATTTGTATCGGAGTTTAATGAAAAAATATTAACAAATTTGTACCAGGTATTAAAAAATAAACTTGATGTAAATAATGTTAAAGAAGAACGTAATTCGTTAGAAAGCACAATTGCAGTAAAAGCTTATTAACAGCAGAAGAGGGATTGTTATGCGTAAAAACACAAATAAATTTAATTATAAAGGTGCTTATAATATTATAAGAAAAGAAGATATCAGACATTTTGATTTATCTTTGTTTGCAGAGCAATATGAAAAAGTATCAGTAATGGTTTCTGAAATTATCGGATATAATCTTAACCTGGATATCTGTGGAAATCCATATAAAGAAGAATATTATCCAGATAAAAATAAAGATTACAAAATTTATAATGTAATTTCTTTTTTGGGTGGCAGGGGTACAGGCAAGACATCTGCCATGGTTTCATATACAGAATTTCTTAAAAATTATGAAAAGAATATTGAAAATGAAATGGATGAGAGCAATAAAAAATATTTTTTGGATACCCCGCCTAATAATCCTGTTTCATTTTTAACACTTGATATGATACATGCTACCATGCTTGGTAAAAATGAAGGGATTCTTGATGTAATCTTGGCAAATATGTGGGAACTCTATACAAAGAGTTTAAATGTAAGAGGATACCACAGGGATGGCCTGTATGAACAAAAGGAAAATATTGCAAAAGGTTTTTCTGCTTTAAAAAAAGCATATCAGGACTATCTTAAAAGTTCAACAAATGACCATGCCTCTGAAATAAGACAGCTTAGTGACCTGGCAAGCAGTCTTAATTTTAGAAAAAAATTCCAGGAATTTGTACAGTTATTTTTAAAGTTTTTTGAAAACAAGAAAAATACATTTCTGGTAATTATGATTGATGATATTGATATGGCAAAGTCAGATTCCTTTGAAATATTGGAACAGCTCCACCTCTTTTTAAGGGTTCCCAATGTTATTATATTTATAACAGCTGATATTATCCGTCTACAGCAGATTTGTGAACATTATTATTATAAAAAATATGTAGATGGGGAACTAGCTAATACAAATAATGCTGAATTAGATTTATTTATAAGAAATAAACAAGACTTTTCTAATGACTTTCTGGAAAAGATAATAGCACTGGATATGCGTATTAATATGCCAGATTTTTATGTAGTAAATCCTCCCTTGGCAGAAGAGAAGAAAGATGAGGAATTAAAACTAAAAAATAAAATATTGCAGATATTATTTGACAACAATCTGGAATTTGATGGAAAGGCACATGAACATCATTTTTTAGAAGGGTTTACATTAAGGGAAAATACAGCTTTATTACATGAACTTGACAGGGGATGTAAATTAAAAACAGATGAAAGCGGCGGAATTAATAACTGGTTAATGCAAAGAATTAAAGAACAGCTTGCTAACCGTATTGAAGACAGTTATTTAAGAAAAAATATAAAAGAATTATTCCATATAGATGATAGATATTTGAATGAATATTTTATGCAATTAATTTATAATAAACTTGAATATTTAGAGGATAAAGCAAATTATAGAAGGGAATTCAGACTATATAACTGCCGTATAAGCGAGATATTATATGGATGTAATATATTAGAACAATGGAATTACAGACATCGGGATTTAGTAAATGTAATAATAGCATATTATACTGCAAGAGTGGCACAAGCAGGAAAAAAACCATACAGTAATGTTGAATATATGTTTAAAGATGCTCTATGGGGAATATGGACAAATAATATGCTAAAGGGTATGAGAGAGCAGATATTAAATTATGGAGTACAGACAGTTGCTTCTGGTTTAAATTTAAAAGAATTTGGAATAAGGATACTTGTTAGTGTAGAAGAGATTAATACAGATTTGTTGAAGGATTTAAATAGTAAAGAAATAAATATAGAAACAGATAAAATAGCAGAATTTATTGTTAAACTGATAGAAAATAATAAAGAGCAGATATATGCATACCAGGTTTTGCTGGCATTTTTAGATATAAAAGGCAATAAGCCAGGGGTAAACAGTAATTTAATAATATCTTCAGAAATTAAAGACAGCCATACAGTTGAAATGACTGTTAAAAAGGATGCTGTCCAGGAGGATTCAAAGAAACCAGATAATAATTTTGAAAATAAAAGTTCACAAAATGAAAAAAAAGAGATGCCTACATCTTTTTCTTTATGGCTGCAGTATAATTTTGAACATGGTGCACTGGATTTTAATTTTGATTATCCACTTATGAATATATCCAGTTTAAAAGAATTTTGCTGTGATTTTAAAGAAAACCTTTATGATTTAATTCTTGAAGGCTTGTTAAAAAGCATAGACAATATTTTTATAAATAAAGGAGAACCAGATGGGGATACAAAGAAAGTTATTATTAATAAAGATGTAGTGAAACAAGAATGCAAAAAAGCATTTGGACAGCACCATCCAGACATTTTTCTTGAAGACGCTATTAGTGTCTGGGAAGAAGAGTATCCTGGCAAATTTCCATTTCCATATCAAAATATAGAGATGGTTTATGCGATAGGGAAAAAGCTTGAAAATGATAATATAATATTCAATAAAGGTAAATTTTATACAGGATTAAGAAAAATATATGAAGTTATATGTAAAGAACTTGATGAACGTGATGAATTTTATGATACAAAAGATAACAATACAGGTTATTGCTCACCATTTAAAGAATATCCAGTAATAAAATATTTTTTAGAAAATAAAAGCAGTGATACAGTACAAGGTATGTTAGAGCCACTTGTTAAACCTGTTAGTAAATTGATTAGCCCAGTTCAAATAGATTAGAAAGGAAGTGCTATATGGATAATATCCGTGCAGTTTTAGGCATATTGTTTGGGCGTATACCAGTACATGATGTTGAAAACGGGGAAGTCTTATATAATAATATTCCATTAAACACTTTTATGGCACTTGCAAATGAGTATGTGCCAAGATATTCTAATGATGAGGTTATAAATTTATATACTTATCTTAAGGGAGAATTAGGATGGCTGAAGAATAAATTATATCTGGAAAGTGGAAACCATAATATGCAAGAGAATATTAATGTATATGATGCATTATACCTTTTTGCAAGTGATGTACTTGTGGAAGAAGATGGAGAACCAGTATGCCAGTACATAAATTTCTTACGGTGGAATGAGATGACAAAGGAGATTGATGAAGACTGCCTTATAACTGCATATCTTGCCAGGAAAGATTTTTTAAATATTAAAAAAAGGGAAAGTTTTTTCTGGAAGCCAGTTATAGGGCATAACAGCCGGGCACTTAACAGAATATTAGAAAGAGGAACTGCTGAAAACCATTTTCATTTAAAAGGTTCTGCGCCTTTATTCCATGTTTCATGGATTAGCCTTATGAATAATGTTACAAATAGTAGTTTCCGGCACAGCTTAATTGAATATGACAGAAGACGCCTGCACCGTAATATTGCATATAAGGGTAATTACAGGGAGCATTCTTTATATACTCTTTATTTAAAAGCTGCTTTTATAAGGTTGTATTTATTTGGAAAAATACAGGGCAATACCCTTATAAAAGAAGATGAAGAGAAAATTTCAGACTGGTTAAATGATGAATTAAAACTTGAAATCAATGCACCAGAAATACAATCTATAATTGATTATTTGCAGGAAAGATATGGCAATACATATGACTATGCTATAAGTGAAAGTTATCTCCAGGAGAATAAAAGGCAGCATTTGAATGAAATACTTTCTGGTGAACGCTGGCTGTTATACCAGGTATTTTATAAAATTTACAGCAGGGAAAAATGTAATGAAGAGATTTTTCAGTTATTTTATATTTACCTCATTATAAAAAATATAATACGTGCAGAAATAGTGCAAGTTAATTCAAATGTTGGTTTTGACAATTTTTTTGAATATCAGAACCGTAAAGAAAATTTTATTGATAATACAAAATATGAATCCGTGTTTGTACGTATGGCAGTAAAAGATACAATATTAAACCAGCATATACATAAGCTTGAAGCTCGTATCACTCCAAAAGAAAGTGCTTATGAAAATATGAAAAATATTGATAAACTGGATAAGTGGGTTCTTTATAGGAATACTAATATAAAATTAAAACAAAAATATTTTTATACAGTACATTTTATAAAAGTGCGTGATGGGGAAGAACGTTATGATTATGGGGTATGCAGACATTATAGGTTAAGAGAAAAGGTTAAACGTGAAGCAAAGGCTCTTGCTGGTTTACGGGAAAATTATCCAGAATATGCAGAGAGAATACGTGGAATTGATGCAAGTTCTTCAGAGATTGTTTGTCCGCCAGAAGTATTTGCACAGGCATTCCGTTATTTGAAAATACATGAGGCAAATGGTCTTTTTAATCTAAGAGCAACATACCATGTGGGGGAAGATTTTTTAGATATTACCGGAGGCCTTCGGGCGATTGATGAAGCTATTGTTTTTCTTAATATGAAATGTGGCGACCGTCTGGGACATGCCCTTGCTCTTGGGACGGATGTTAAAGAATGGTATGGAAATAAAGCGAATCTTCTGCTTATTAATAAAATGGATTATTTAGATAATCTTGTATGGTTATATGGCAAGCTTAGGAAATTCCGTCTGGATGGTTATGAAGATGCAGTACGCTATATTAAAAAGAGATATGATGAGCTGGTGCGCATTGTTTATTGGGAAAATTCCAGCAGAAAGTATTATGATTTTTCTATAAATACCTACTATGATGCATGGAAGCTGCGTGGTGATAATCCACGAAATTATATAAATGGTAATTACCATATAGAAGATATTGTACAAACAGATGGCTGGGATTATTGTTCTATAAATAGAGAGTATCCTGCAAATTATAAAATCAGGTATGATGAGGAAATAGCATATATATATTATTTGTATCATTATAATACTAAGGTAAAAAAAGAGGGGGATAAAATGATGGAAGTCCATGTCAATCCCGTAATTATAAAAGCTGTAGAGGCTGTCCAGAAAAGAATGCAGATTGAAATATGTGAGAAAGGGATAGGTATTGAAACAAATCCTTCTTCTAACTGTTTTATAGGTTCTTTTAAGAGATATGACAAACATCCTGTTGTTAAATGGTATAATTTTGGATTGGTAAATGACCAGAAATTACTTATGGATTGTCCACAACTTCTGGTTTCTATTAATACAGATGACCAAGGTGTATTTAATACATATCTCGAAAATGAATATAGCTATATGGCACTAGCTTTAGAAAAAATGAAGAATGATGATGGAACGCCAAAGTATAACCGTACAATGATACTTAACTGGCTGGATAATATCAGGCAGATCGGACTTGACCAGAGCTTTTTATAAAAGGACACCAGATATCAATATTCCATATATTGTAAAAATTGAAGCAAAATGTTAAAATGCAAAAAACCTTGCAATATATGGAAGTCTGTGGTAGAATACTGGATGTTGTGTATAGGAGATGTTCCTCTGTTACGGCTGCATGGCACATAAGTATTAAGAACATCAAGATAAATAAGGAGGTCACACAGATGAATGACATTATTAAGGAAATTGAGGATGCCCAGTTAAAAAAAGATATTGCTGAATTTGGCATTGGTGATACTATAAAAGTATATGCCAAAGTTATTGAAGGAACAAGGGAGCGTATCCAGGTTTTTGAAGGAACTGTCCTTAAAAGGCAGAATGGCGGGATAAGGGAAACATTTACAGTAAGGAAGTTTTCTAATGGTGTAGGTGTTGAGAAGACATGGCCATTACATTCACCAATTATTGACAGAATCGAAGTAGTCCGCAAAGGTAAAGTAAGGCGTGCTAAATTATTCTATCTTCGCAACAGGGTTGGAAAGGCAGCCAAAGTTAAAGAAGCAATAAGATAATTCAGGATGCAGATGTTATAATAATGGGGTTATAGTTCTGGTTCCAGTTTTTAAGGAAAGGACATAACCCCGTTTTATGTCAGGCGGAAAATGTCATTCTGCAATCAGGAGGGGAAGAATATGTGGTGTCCAGTTTGTAAAACAGAATACCAGAAAGGAATTACAATCTGTAAAGAATGTGGCTCAGAACTGTCTGAGGGAACAGAGGATGATTTTTTGGTTACAGGTTTGTGTAAATTAAAGGATAAAGAAACAGTGACACAACTTATAAAGTATTTACAGTTTTCAGGAATTAACAATGTAAAAGAAAATGAAGAAGATGGTGTTTATATAATTACTGTTCCCCAGAGCCAGGAAAAACAGGCAGAAAAGCTTATGCGTGGTTTTATGATGGCACAACAGGAAGCACAGGATAAAGAGGCATACAGTACAGGGAATGGCAGCCAGGAAAAGGATGCAGGTGCTAAAACTTATACTAAAAAAGCAGATGAGTATAAGGATGCCAGGACATCAGGAATTACATTTATTATATTTGGCTTAATTGGAGTGGCATACCTTATACTGTGCAAGATGGGGATACTTCCACTGGCATATAATAATATAGTATTGGTGTTTTTATTATGCATGTTTGCCTTTTTTATAGCTGGTGGTTTTGTTTCAGTTATAAAATCTGGAAAGATTAAGGGGCAGATATCTGAAGAGGAAGAATTGACAAAAGAGATAAAACTATGGCTTGGTGAAAATATTACAAATGAACTTGCCATAAGCTGGAAAGATGCAGATGCCCCAGAAGAGGAAAATGAATTAATTATAATATCAAAAATTGGTGAAATGCTTTCAAATTATTACACACAGCTTGATGCTTCTTATCTGGAAATGGTAGCAGATGAATTTTTTAATGAAAAAATTTCTGGGAATATTTAAAAATAATTATTTTATACTTATCAAGAATGCAAAGTTTTCTGGCAGCTTTGCATTCTTTTAATGTTTTATTCAAGTGCTTCATTTAATTCTTCCGTACCTGGAAGCACAAATTGCCCGTTTTCAATTATTTTAATTGTAACCCCGCCAGGTTTATGGACTATAATATTCCCAAGTTCGTTATATGGAATTGTAATATCTGTATGGCAGTTAAAATAAGCATGGTTTATATCTGTATGGCGGAGCATGGAAAAATCATTTTCTTTGCATTTCATTTCTTTTCCATCGGGATTATAAGTGCGCAGTTCTTCTTCATGTGAAAAGCAGGTGTCGCCTATTGCAAAATGTGGGCCTGTTTTCTCTGTTATAAGGATAGGGAGCTTGTGGGCTATATTGTATTTCTGCCCCATCTTATAGGCTGTTGTATTAGTGCCTATCGCAAATTCACCAAGTGGCAGGGTTTTATGCTGGTGCAGCAGGTTTTCATGTATATACCTGTGGTTTTCTTCTTCTGTATCAAAGTTGCTGCATGAATAGCTTGTAATTATCCCGTCTTTAAATTCTAATTTTAAATCTTTATATATAAGTCCGTCCAGGTAAATGGATGTTGCATGTAAAAGCCCGTTTGTGCCTTTTAACTGTGGTGATGTAAACACTTCTCCAAGAGGTATATTTACATCTGCAAGGCAGTTTTCAAACTTTGTTTCTTTATCTGGGTCATTTAAAGGAGGAAGTGCAACATTTATATTAGTAATATTTCCGCTACGTCCTGTTATAGTTACAAAATCCCCGGTATCCAGTGCATTAATAAGGCATGTCTGTATTTTTTCGTACAGGGAGGAATTTAACGTATTTACTTTTATGGTTTCATTAAATATTTCCTTGTAATTACTGCCAATTGAAGGGACAGGATAAGCAATAATTGTAAAACTTGTTGTATCCCCTGGTATAAATTCGTTAGTGAGAAGTGAAGATGCTGCCATAAAGTTTGTATGCTGTTCCTGCTGTTTTTTATTAAAGCGTGGTGCTGTTTTTTTATCAACAGCAATAAAATCTGTTTCACCAAATGTTTCAATAACAGCAGGACCTGCAAATAAAGATGCGGGTTCTTTCATATCCTCAAAACCCTTGCGCTGGGCACTTAAACGGCGGTCTGCAAATGCTTTATCAAATATTATGCATTCATCCATGCGGTGGTCATAGTCATACTGCCTGTTGGCACTTCCCCCGTAATAACCGTTTTTATGGCCAGAAGAGCGGTAAATTAATCCTCTTTCTGCCCTGTAAATACAAGGTTTTAATCCTATCTGGGCAAACTGGCGTATGGCTTTGCGTACAATCCTCTCAAATCCAAGCACATAACGTATATTTACAGTACCTTTCTTTGAAAGGTTTATATTGTATGCTTCAAACCCTTTTCTATATCCTTCTGTAAATGTTGATGCCATGTCTTTTATGCTGCTGTCTGGAAGTGTGCTTAGATATTCTGAAGTTTTAAGTTCATTTTCAGAAATATATTCCCCAAAAAGATATAAATATGAAGGGTCTGATAAATCTTTCTGCATAATTATATCTGTAGCAAATGACATCCCAGGGTCTAAAAGTGAACGTATCCTTCTAGCCGCCATAATATCTGCATAATCAAAGAAATAGTAATAAATTGTATCATGTATTTCCTTGTAAGCCATCTGGCTGTCTTCAAGGATATTGTAAACCTGTATATAAAGTTCAAGCAGCGGGACAAGGCAGGAAAGGCGTTTTTCAAAGGCATATACAATGCTTGTACGCATTTCTGTATATAAAACACAAAGAAGCGTGCCAATGTCTTTGCCAAGTTTTTCTGTTGCAAAATCTGGCTCTGCATAGCTGTTTTTGTAATTATCCCCTATAATATCTTTATAAAGTGACATGTTAAGTTGTTTAAGCCCTGCAATGTCCATTTTTTCTAATATGCCAGAGCTTGCAATGTTATAAGCTTCACATGTTTCCATAAGGAAATCTGATGTTTTATGGAAATAAGCAGAAAGTTCCACTGGAAGTGGTGGGCGGCTGCCGGCATTTTCAATGTTTATTAGCTTTATGCGGCCATAAGCAAGCCCATATCTTTCATTGTATTTTGTATTTTCTTCAGTTATATAATTATCTGTCATTTTAAACCTCCATTTTATAGTTCTTTTAAAACAGTTTCCAGTATTGACATTATTCTTTTCTGGAAGGTATGTTCTTTTGAAACCTTATTATATGCGTTGTTTGCAATTTTATTTCTTATGCTGTCATGTGACAGGTAAAAACCTGTTTTGTCATGTAGTTCCTCTATATCTTCAAATATATCAATATCTTTGCCAGGAGTGAAATAATCCATAAGTTCAATGCGGAAATCAGTAAGAAGAAAACCTCCGCAGCTTAATATATCCCAGACCCGGAGCGGGATTCCTGTTTGTATATTTGGTATTGTCATATTAAGGTTAATCCTGCTCTGGTTAAATATTAGAGGCATCTGTGTATAGTAATCCGCTTTGCCGTGGCATTTTACAAACATAAGCCTGTCTGTGCTGCTTCCAGTGAAAAGGTGCAGATAACATTTCCTGCTGCTAAACCTGTTTTTATTCAGGTATACAGAAAGGCTGTTCAGGCACATGTTCCTCTGCATTGATGCTGCTTTAAAACCAAGCACTGTTGTTGAAAAAAGTGTACGTATATCTGCAAATGAACCGCCAGCCTGCCTGTAATCTGTTATTTCCTCAAGCTGCCTGCATATGCCAGGTGTAAGCAGTTTTTCAATAATATTGCCTCCTGATACTTGTAACTGTGCATAAAGTGCGCCATCAAAATATCCACATAAATAGTCAGGAAGTTTTTCAGAAATATTATCAAAAGAATTTTTTTCATAAAGGCTTCCTATAAATGATACATCATATTTAAATGGTGCGCCTGGTTTTAACACATTCTTAAATCCGCCAGATGCAAGTGGCAGATGGTAAATATGTTTTGCACCAAGATTTTTAAATTCCTCATAATTAGAGCGGTCAAATGTAAATATAAAATTAGTTTCATAAAGTACAGAATTATTATACATTGCAAGCAGCGGGCTGTCACAATTCCAGCATACATAAGGTGTATCTGACATGTGGCAGGCATGTGCAAGCACAGGAAAGAAATTTACAGAAAACAGTATGTCATATCCACATTGTTTAAGTTTTTCTGCAACTATACTTGTAAATCCATCATCTTCTTCAATATTCCCTGTATGCGGTGTTAAAAGTGTTATGCTGCATCCACATTCTGAAAGTGCATCTTCAACGGCTTTCTGGTTATAGGAATTCCAATGGTATACTAATACTTTCATTGATGTTAGTCCTTGCTGTTTTATGTTTTTTATGATAACATTATAACATAATATATAAAAAAATCTATAATTATGCTATAAAAGGAGCAAACAGGGCTCTTAGGGCAGCTGGCATTTCCAGTATGGCATATAATGCTGGAAGCATTTTGTGGTTTAAAGGAGGAACATTTGGAAATGGGTAAAATTAAGATTGGAAATATGATATATATTACGTTTATTACAACAATAATATATATACTTTGTCTTGCATTTGGAAATTATTATATTATGCAGTCAGAAGCAAGCAACAGTGACATACTTTATAATAATTATGGAAAGATACAAGGCGATGTATCAATGGGATTTGCATATTTCCAGGAGGTAAAGTCTGATTTAAGGAATGTTTTGTACCTTTATGCACGTGACAGTGAAAAACAGGCTTCTGCAATAGAAGATATAAGTACAGCAAGGAAAAATATGTCAGAGTCTTTTGGAAAGGCAGAAAAAGAATTTCTGGATGCCAATATTCTTGAAAAGTATAAAAAGGCACAAGAACAGATTGGGTTATACCTGTCAGATGTGGATACTTGCCTTTTGTATGTTTCACAGGGAAATATAGCACAGGCAAGAAGGCATCTTTATGAAAATGGTGTGCAGTCAGCAAATGCAGCAGCAGGTTTAATAAACCAGCTTATTGAAGAACTGCAGGGAAAAGCTTCAGTAATGCTTGAAGCTGAAGCCAGTAACAGGAAAGTTTCAAATACTGTGGTAGTGGTTTTCCTGGTGTTTGTTATATTAAGTACAATATTTGGAGCACGTATATTAATAAGGACTATACGTAATCCTCTTGTAAACCTTACAGATATTGCGAAGTATATAGCTTCTGGCAATGTAGAACATGATATTAAAAGGGCTGGTGAGAGCAAGAATGAAATTACATTGTTACATAACAGCTTCTGTGATATGGTTGATAACCTTAAACAGCAGGCAAAGGCACTGGAAAAGATTTCTAACGGAAACCTTGATATAGATTATACACCAGCATCAGCCCATGATGTTGTTGGCATGGCAATAGAAAAGCTTATAAAAGATAATAATACAACATTTAGTGTGATAAAGAATGCTGCAGACCAGATTACAATTGGTTCAAACCAGATAGCTTCCGCAAGCCAGGTACTTGCACAGGGTTCAACAGAACAGGCAAGTGCAATACAGCAGATTTCATCTTCTGTTACAGATATTGCAAACAAGACAAAGGATAATGCAGCACAGGCAAATGAGGTAAGCAACATTGCCATGGAAACAAAAGATGATATTACAAGTAGCAATGAATATATGCATGAAATGGTTGCAGCAATGGAAGAAATTAATGAAGCTTCTGAAAATATCCAGAAAATTATAAAAGTTATTGATGATATAGCATTTAATACAAACATACTTGCACTTAATGCATCTGTTGAAGCAGCAAGGGCAGGTGAACATGGCAAAGGTTTTGCGGTAGTTGCAGAAGAAGTCAGGAACCTTGCTGGCAGGTCTGCACAGGCATCAAGCCAGACTGCTGGAATGATAGAAGATTCTATTGTAAAAGTAAAGAGAGGTTCAAATCTTGCACAGGAAACTGCAAAATCCCTTACGCTGGTGTCAGAAATGGTTGATAGGATTACAAGCCTTAGCAGGGATATAGCAGAGGCATCCAATAACCAGGCTTCTGCAACAGCCCAGATAGACCAGGCGCTGGCACAGGTGTCACATGTAGTGCAGACAAACTCCGCAACAAGCCAGCAGTGCGCATCAGCAAGCGAGGAATTGTCAGGGCAGATAAGGGGGCTTGAAATGCAGGTATCCAACTTTAAACTAAAAAATACAGCGGAAGTAAAGGAGAGAAATGCAGGACAATATACACTGGAATATGAAGAGCCTGTGCTAATTGGGAGCAGGGAATAAAGAGGAGGGTTGTGCATGAGTACAAGGCCTATTGTTTACAATACAAAAGAAATGCGGCAGATTCTGGAAGGGAACGGGTTTAAATTATCAAGGCAGAGCGGAGACCATTTTATTTATACTGATGGCAGCAGGACTGTATCTATAAATTACCGGATTAATAAAATGGTGGCATTAAGGCTTATTAAAGAAAATAATCTTGATACATCTGTGCTTAAAAGGGTTAAAAAAATACAGAATAAGGGTGGGTAAAGGGAGAATTTATGGCTTCTTATATATTAGTTATTGCATGTGTAATATTACTTTGTGTGCTGGCAGAAAAGTTTTCGGACAAATTTGGTATGCCAGCACTGATTTTATTTATGTTTATAGGTATGCTGTTTGGCAGTGATGGTATATTTAAGATACCATTTGACAATTTTGTTCTTGCAGAAAATATTTGTGCAATAGCATTACTCTTTATTATGTTTTATGGAGGGTTTAATACCAATTGGCCTGTTGCCAGGAAAGTTGCCGGAAAATCAATAGTGCTTTCTACGGCAGGGGTAGTGGTGACAGCCGTTATTACTGCCCTTTTATGTTATTTTGTGCTCCATATTTCATCAATGGAAAGCTTTCTTATTGGCGCAGTTTTATCTTCTACCGATGCGGCCAGTGTCTTTGCAATTCTCCGTAAAAAGAAACTTGCTCTTATAGAAGGGACGGCCTCTGTGCTTGAAGTGGAGAGTGGAAGCAATGACCCTGTTTCATATATGCTTACAATAATAGCCATTGGCTTTATGTCTGCAGGGCAAAGCGGGAATGTTGCCATAATAGTAATTAAACAGGTGCTGTTTGGTGTAATTATTGGAATTGTGCTTGCAAAGCTTGTTATATTAGTCCTTATAAAAACAAGGCTTGTTTCAGAAGGGCTTGATACAATTTTTATTATCGCAGCAGTTCTTGGGTGTTTTGGGATAAACAGCCTGTTTGGCGGCAATACATATCTTAGTATTTATTTATTTGGAATTATTGCTGGTAACAGCAGGATACAGAATAAACAAAATTTAATCCCGTTTTTTGATGGTGTTACAAGCCTTGCACAGATTTCAATATTCTTTTTAATCGGGCTGCTGTCATTCCCGCATCTTATGCTAGCTATTGTGCCAAAAGCGCTTGCAATAGTTATATTTTTAACTGTAATTGCCAGGCCTGTAGCTGTTTTTGGGCTGATGATGCCATTTAAGTGCAGTGCCAGGCAGTGCCTTTTGATTTCATGGGCAGGGCTTAGGGGTGCTTCTTCAGTTGTTTTTGCAATAACAGCAGTAGCACAGGATATTTCCATAAAACAGGATTTGTACCATATAGTGTTTATGGTGTCGCTTTTTTCAGTTTCAATACAGGGAACACTTCTTCCAGCGGTAGCAAGGAAAATTGGAATGGTAGATGAAAAGTCAGATGTAAGGAAGACATTTAATGACTACCAGGAAGAAACAGCATTACAGCTTATGAGGATGCATATTCCAGAAGGGCATAACTGGGAAAATAAAAAGATAAGGGATGTAAATATACCAACAGGCTCACTTGCGCTTATGATTAAAAGAGGCGGTGAAACAATAATAACAAAAGGGGATACAGAAATATTTGCAGGGGATGATATTATACTGTCTGTCCCACCATATGAGCCAAGTGGGCAGGACCAGCTGGAAGAACACAATATTTCCAAAACCAGCCCTTGGCGTGACAGGGCTATAGGTGAGCTGGATATTCCAGAAGATATGCTTATTGCCTTGATTGTAAGGAATGATGAAACCGTTATTCCTGACGGGCAGACAGTATTAAGGGAAAATGATACAGTTGTAATGTACAGGCAGGCATGACAGGGTTTACAGCCCTGTCATTCAGGCATTCTTTACATTACCATCAAGTTTTTTGTAAAATTCTTCAAGTGTAATATGGTTTTTCATTATATATTTAGCTGCCTCTTTGCCAACATACCTGAAATGCCAGGGTTCAAAATTAATCCCTGTAATATCACATTTATTCTCTGGGTAACGCAATATAAAACCATATTTATAACAGTTTTTACGGAGCCACTGGTTTCCAGGCTCATCCATCTGTGAAGCATCCATTTTTGTGTTTCCTGAGCAAAGTATGTCAAGGGCAAGCCCTGTCTGGTGTTCACTGCAGCCTGCTGGCATTGTTTCCTTGTATACTTCTTCCAGTGCAGTTTCATATGGCATGCCCTGGTTTACAAATGTATTTACATCTTCATTAACAAGGCTTTGCTGCTTTTTATAACTCCTATATGCAGAAGCTATCCAGTAACTATACCCTTGTATTTTAGCATCAGCAAGCATCTGTACCAGACCGTCATAAAGGCATGATGAAGCCTGCAGCCTTCCATTACATATATATCTAAGGGAAGGGGTGTAGCTGTCTGGCAAGGGATTATTCTTGTTTGCAAGTATAAGCAAGTCTTTATTTTTATTATAAATTTTAAGACATTTCTTATCACTATATTTATTTTTAATATCTTTAATTTCTTTTTCTAAAGAAATATCTTTTATATTATCCTTATTGCCAGGTTTTTTTTCTAACCTGGTATTATTATATTGTGTTTCTGTTACAGCCCTTGTTTTATTACTTCCCTTTAGAAAAAATATAAAACAAAATATTACTGAAACAATAATTGAACAAGTCACGCAATAAAAAATTTTTTTAAATAATCTTTTAAACATTATGCCACTCTCCTTATCTAAAGTTATAATTTGTTTATATAATAAAAACTTTAGATAAATATTAACTTCATGCTGTATGCTTTTTATTGCGTAATTGTATCATAGATGTATAATATATATATTAATTCTGCCATTGACTATATTTTCTGGAAACGTTATATTAATACCAAATATTTACAAAACA
The DNA here is from genome assembly GCA_910580005.1 of uncultured Lachnospiraceae bacterium. Taxonomy (GTDB): domain Bacteria; phylum Bacillota; class Clostridia; order Lachnospirales; family Lachnospiraceae; genus Butyribacter. Next base: position 18,867 of record CAJTXH010000041.1, read on the forward strand.
GGGAGGTTATACTATGCCAGGCATAAAATTTGATGGTGCAATGCCTTTTGCGCCACTTAAAATTATATCTATTGGAAATTGTAATGAATTAGGCATAAAAATAGATAAACTAATTACTGCACGGAGAAAAAAAGCTCTTATGGACAATAGCAAACCAGCTTTTAAAATGCCAGGATATAATGAAAGTTCATATCTTGTACCATTTGGGTGCCCGAGGTTTGGAACAGGTGAAGGAAAAGCTGTTATTAATAAATCAATACGTGGCACAGACCTTTATATTATTGCTGATACAGTAAACTATAGTAACACATATACAATGCGTGGTTATGAGTCGCATATGTCACCAGATGATTATTTTATGGATATTAAGCGTGTTATTATGGCATGTGGCGGGCAGCCAAGACGTATTACTGTAATTATGCCTTATCTTTATGAAGGACGGCAGCACCTGCGTGTTAATAATGAGTCACTGGATTGTGCCCAGGCATTACAAGAACTGGCAGCAATGGGGGTAAAGACAATTATAACATTTGATGCACATGACAGCAGGGTACAGAATGCGATTCCTACTATTGGATTTGAGAATTTCTTTACATCCTACCAGTTTATCAGCGCATTTTTAAATAATAATCCAGGAATAAGGCCAGATAAAGACCATCTTATGATAATAAGCCCTGATGAAGGAGGTATGCGCAGGGCTGTATATTATGCAAGCCTTCTTGGGGTTGATATGGGTATGTTTTATAAAAAAAGGGATTATTCAAAAACTGTAAATGGTGTACATCCTGTGGCTTCAATAGAGTTTCTTGGTAATGATGTAAGTGGCAGGGACGTTGTAATTGTTGATGATATGATAGCGTCAGGGCATACTGCATTTGAAACGGCAAAAGAACTTAGAAAAAGAAATGTCAATAAAATTATTATTTGTGCTACATTTGGTCTTTTTTCAAATGGGACAGATGAAATAGATGATGCTTATAAACAAAATATTTTTGATGAGATTTATACAACAAACCTTTGTTACTGCCCTGAAGAAATTAAAAGTAAAAGTTACTACCATAATGTTGACTTAAGCAGTTATATTGCACTGGTTATTGATACGTTAAACCATGATATAAGCGTTAATGAAATAATGGATGCAAGCCAGAAAATACATGAACTGCTGGAAAACGGACGCAGAGTTTCTGTGTCAAGCTAAATTATTCCATTCCAGGGCATGTTCCCACTACGTTGCGGCGCATAAACCCTGCGTCTGTCTGCATACCAGACCAAAAAAGTTGAAAAGTTTGCATTATCTGGTATAATATCTATTTAAGAAACCAGAATAAGTAATATTAAACTGGTATATGGAGGAGAGTATGGTTATTTCAAAATATTCACTAATTGGTGCTATTTTACAATACCACCCAGAAACTATTAGTGTATTTAATGAAATGGGGCTTGGGTGCGCCAGATGCCATTCATCGGCAAGGGAGACTTTAGAACAGGCATGTGATGTACATGGAATAGATTTAGATACTGTAATTGAAAAATTAAATTCAACTATAGTTAATCCCTAAAACAGCTATATAAGGAATGTGCGTTGTTACTATTCACAGTCAATTAAATTCGAGGATTTTTGACACGTTTTTTTCGT
>CAJTXH010000042.1 GCA_910580005.1 uncultured Lachnospiraceae bacterium
CCAGTGCTGAAAGCACTGCTAGTTACTATGAACAGCGTAGCTGTGAATAGTAACAGATAAATGTAAAACTGGATTTTAACTGGTGCTTATTTAGATTTAATTACTTGTATCAGGAGATGTGCTGCTGGAATTGCTTGTATTTAACAGATGCTGGCGGCCCTCTGTATCCATTTTGTAATTATCTTTATAGATAAGTTCTGACATTGTTACTAATGTAAATCCTTTTTCTTTCAAGCCTGTAATAAGCTGCTCAAGTGCCTGGGCTGTATATTTTGCACCATTGTGGCAAAGAATTATAGAACCATTGCCAAGGTGTTTGTGGTTTAAAACTGTATTTAAGATGGAGTCTGTTCCATAGTCTTTCCAGTCCAGGCTGTCACTATACGCAACAGATGGCAATACAGTAAATATAAGGCTTTGAAACAAGAAGCAAGTCATTCTGGATTTGTTTTTGAAGCAATATACTTGCTGGATAATAGAAAAGCCTGAAACAATAGTTTCAGACTTTCCATATAATTTCTAATGAATCTTTACTAACTAAAATTTTACTGATAAAAGCTTCAGCAGTCTGGTGCTTTTGCTGTTTATCAAGATTTTTGAATATAATATTACCCATCTGGCGGTTTGCTTGTGTGTGTTTAGTTTTCATTATACTAATGATTTTTTTACGTTCTGCATCCAGTTTTTCTATCTGTTTATTCAGATAAGAAACAGTAATTTCTGTGGATTCTGCAATACAATTGACCAGACGTTCAATTTTTTCTTCAATTTTTACAAGTTCCATTTTTTGTTTTGAATTATAAATGGGTTCATTTACACTATCATTATGGCATCTGGATAATATTTCCTCTATGCTTTTTTGGACAGCATCTTCAATCTCGTTTATATTTATAAGAAATTCTTTTACGCTGCATATGTGCATATTATAATGTCCGCTACAGGCAAGAAAAAGATTGTTTTTATATCCTTTTTTTACAATAACCGCATATCCGCATACAGCACATTTTAAAAGTCCTGTAAGCCATGAATTATTTCCTTTGCCAGAATTTTTTAATTGTTTGTTTCTTTCAAGCTTATATTGGCATTTAAGCCAGATTTCAGAAGGGATTATTCCGGGGAAATTCATTAGTGACACAACATGGTCTTTAAAGTCTGAATATTTTCTTGTGGAGACATTACGTTTTCCTGTTACTTGTGCAGCGTGTGTACCATCAAACTCATCAATTTCATTTGAAAATTTTGTAATACCCTTGCTGCGGTAGTATGTATATACGTCTATATCTGCCTGTACATAAAGGGGGCTATGAAGTATACGGCTTACTGCTACATTATCCCATGCTTTTCTTCTGCCACAGAAAACACTTTCTGCTGAAAGTATTTTTGCAATACTTCCTAATGATTCGCCCTCTTTAATATAAGTATAAAACATTTTTTCAACAATTTTTATATTTTCGTCTTTAACAAGGGTTGGAACACTTTTTCCTGGTATATTTGTCCTGCCATTATGGAAACCAAATGGCGCCGGCCCTCCAAGCCATGTACCATATTTAGCACGTTCATAATAATTATCCTTTACACGTCCTGCAATAGTTTCACGTTCAAGCTGTGCAAAAACCATTATAATATAAATCATAGCACGCCCCACAGGTGTTTCAGTATCGAACTTTTCACTTACAGAAATAAAGGCAACATTGTAATTGTTTAATTCTTCCCACATCTGTCCAAAATCTGTAATAGAACGGGACAAGCGGTCAAGACGGTAGACAACAACCTTATCTATAAGCCCTCCCCTTACATCTTGCATCATCTGGCAAAACTGTGGTCTGTCTGTATTTTTTCCACTAAAGCCTTTATCCTTGTAAATTATGAACTGGGTATTTTCATTACATTCTTTTTTACATATATCAATTTGCGCTTCTATTGAAAGACTGTCTTTTTTATCTACTGACTGTCTTGCATAAATTGCTGTAGCCATAAATTCCCTCCTGCTTTTAGGTAATAGCATTTTGTTATCTGGTAAATACATTAATAAAAGTACACTAAGGGAGTGGTTCTTATATCCCTCAATGTACTTTTGGAAATTAACAGATTAATGGCATTATTAATTCTATGATGCCCTTTTATCTGTTTTATCTTTATCCTTTGTTTCCTCAAGTTCGTACTGGAATTTCATATGTAACTGTCTGTAGATTTTTTTAATTGCCTCCTGGCGTTCCTTGTCATCTGGATAAGACTTAGGAAAAGTCTGTTTTACCTGCATAATATCACCTCCAATATAAATTCAATAATAATAAGTATGCGCATAAACCAATATTTAAGCCAGTTATATTATTATCTAAAATAATAATATAACAATGAAAAACAGATACCTACGGATTATTGTGTTTGCTATTTACATGATATTTTTGATAGCAATAACATTTTAAAGAATTTAGCTTTATTGCATAATATCTTGTTCCGCTTTTTTTAACCGTTAAAGCATTTGAATTATCTGTATGAAGCAGTTGTTGTTTATATAAAAATTTTACAGCCTGTGATACATTTGTTTTGCATCCAAGGTAATTTTCCAGTCCTATTTCTAATGCTAATGGTGTAATATATAAAGAATCAGTAGTGCTAAACATCTGTTTTATACTGGATTGTGGAATTTGTTCAGGCATATTATTTTTATCAACCGCTTCATAAATAATTAATGCCCAGTCTTCGCCGTATTCTAATGCTTCCACACGTTTCATGTGGATTTCCTGGTTTTTATAGCAATCCAATAAAATACTAATAATATTGACGAGGAATGCATAATAAAGATAGAGGTGATAAAAATGCTGGACAACATCAGGTATTCTTTTTCAATGGTTTGTGAATCAGATTGCCAGGGATGGTTTCATTCATGCTTTATTTATTAGTAATTTATTGGATTGCTATAAATAAGAAACTATTAGGATGAAAATAATTAAAGAATAGCAAAAAGTGCAATCCAGCAATTATTATAATTTCATAAAGCCGCCTCATACATTATGCTGCCTGGACTGCCATAATTAAGTTGAAAATTATTAATACATAGGAATTTTTCAGGATATAAAGAGATGCTTTAAATAAAAAAGATTGTTATGTGTTGCAGATATGTGTTATAGTAAATGTAAAAAGAGGTGTATTATAATGGAATATATAAAACCGTTACCTATAGGAGTGGAATTTTATAAGGATATGGTAAGTGAAGGGTATTATTATGTGGATAAAACTTTACTTATAAGGGATATACTTGCGCAGAAAAGCAAGGTTACATTATTTACACGTCCAAGGCGTTTTGGCAAGACACTTGCACAGAGCATGTTAAAAACTTACTTTGAAAAAGAAATATTGCCTGATGGGACGGCAGTTGATAATTCAGTATATTTCAATGGAAAGAAAATTATGGAGGCAGGAGAGGAATATACAAAACATATGGGGCAGTACCCTGTAATTTTTTTATCACTTAAATCAGCAAAACAGCCTTCATATGATATAGCATATGAAAAGATAAAGGAAAGCGTTACAAATGAATTTATCAGGCACAGGTATGTACTTGAGGGTGATGCTTTGCTGCCATTACAGAAGGAACGTTATAATTTATTTATGGAACAGAAAGCAAGGCTGCCAGAATATGCTACATCACTATTATTTTTATCAGACTGCCTTGTGCAGTACCATAAGCAGAAAGCAGTAATCCTTATTGATGAGTATGATGTGCCACTTGAAAATGCTTATTTTGAAGGGTTTTATGACAAAATGGTTTCATTTATACGTTCATTGTTTGAGTCAGTGCTAAAAACAAATAAAAACCTGGGATTTGCTGTAATAACTGGATGCCTGCGGATTAGCAGGGAAAGTATTTTTACGGGGCTTAATAATCTTGAAGTTGTATCGGTTCTTGATGAAAACTATGCAGAGTATTTTGGTTTTGTACAGGATGAAATTGATGATATGCTTGATGCCTATGGCATACAAGACAGGTCAGATGAAGTAAAGCAGTGGTATGACGGGTATTTTTTTGGAAATACAGATGTGTATAATCCATGGAGTCTGATAAACTATGTGAAGGATATTGTATACAAAAATACAAATTTTCCAAAGCCATACTGGTCTAATACATCCTCTAATAGTATTATACGTGAATTGGTTGAAAAGGCAGATGATATTACAAGACGTGAGCTTGAGGAACTTGTAGCTGGAGGGGCAATAGAAAAACCAGTACATGAGGATATTACTTATGCAGATATATACAAATCACAGGATAATTTATGGAACTTTTTGTTTTTTACAGGTTATTTAAAAGCTGTGGACAAAAAGTTTGAGTCTGATACCAGTTATTTTGTTTTAAAAGTTCCTAACAAGGAAATACGTAGTATTTACAAAAATAAAATATCAGAATGGTTTGATGAAAAAATAAAAGTGGCAGATTTTTCAAGGTTATATAATGCGGTGGTAGATGGTGATGCAAAAGTTTTTGAAGACTGTTTAAGAAAACAATTATATGGAAGCATTAGTTACATGGATAGTGCAGAGAATTTTTACCATGGTTTTCTTTTAGGGATTTTAGGAGGGCTTCAAGGTTATGATATATTTTCAAACCGTGAAAGTGGGGAAGGGCGTTATGATATACTATTAAAACCATATGATGAGCGGAAGGCTGCTGTAATTATTGAACTAAAACGTGCACAAAGATTTACGGAGATGGAGGGAATGTGCCAGAAGGCATTGCAGCAAATAGAGGATAAACATTATGATGCGGAACTTATTGATGAAGGCTATATGTTAGTTAAGAAATATGGGATATGTTTTTGCAAAAAAAGCTGTATGGTAATGATAAATGGTTAAAATATGACAGCTTATATAAAGTTTGAAGGAGAGATATTTTAATGGAATATATAAAACCGTTACCTATAGGAGTGGAATTTTATAAGGATATGGTAAGTGAAGGGTATTATTATGTGGATAAAACTTTACTTATAAGGGATATACTTGCGCAGAAAAGCAAGGTTACATTATTTACACGTCCAAGGCGTTTTGGCAAGACACTTGCACAGAGCATGTTAAAAACTTACTTTGAAAAAGAAATATTGCCTGATGGGACGGCAGTTGATAATTCAGTATATTTCAATGGAAAGAAAATTATGGAGGCAGGAGAGGAATATACAAAACATATGGGGCAGTACCCTGTAATTTTTTTATCACTTAAATCAGCAAAACAGCCTTCATATGATATAGCATATGAAAAGATAAAGGAAAGCGTTACAAATGAATTTATCAGGCACAGGTATGTACTTGAGGGTGATGCTTTGCTGCCATTACAGAAGGAACGTTATAATTTATTTATGGAACAGAAAGCAAGGCTGCCAGAATATGCTACATCACTATTATTTTTATCAGACTGCCTTGTGCAGTACCATAAGCAGAAAGCAGTAATCCTTATTGATGAGTATGATGTGCCACTTGAAAATGCTTATTTTGAAGGGTTTTATGACAAAATGGTTTCATTTATACGTTCATTGTTTGAGTCAGTGCTAAAAACAAATAAAAACCTGGGATTTGCTGTAATAACTGGATGCCTGCGGATTAGCAGGGAAAGTATTTTTACGGGGCTTAATAATCTTGAAGTTGTATCGGTTCTTGATGAAAACTATGCAGAGTATTTTGGTTTTGTACAGGATGAAATTGATGATATGCTTGATGCCTATGGCATACAAGACAGGTCAGATGAAGTAAAGCAGTGGTATGACGGGTATTTTTTTGGAAATACAGATGTGTATAATCCATGGAGTCTGATAAACTATGTGAAGGATATTGTATACAAAAATACAAACTTTCCAAAGCCATACTGGTCTAATACATCTCCTAATAGTATTATACGTGAACTGGTTGAAAAGGCAGATGATATTACAAGATGTGAGCTTGAGGAACTTGTAGCTGGTGGGACAATAGAAAAACCAGTACATGAAGATATTACTTATGCAGATATATATAAATCACAAGATAATTTATGGAACTTTTTGTTTTTTGCAGGTTATTTGAAGAAAACAGGGGAAAGATGGGACGAACAGTTACATAGGATTTATCTTTATCTTGCAATACCTAATAAAGAAATTTCATATATTTACCATAATATAATTATTGAATGGTCAGACCAGCGGATACAGGCATGTGATTTGTCAGGACTTATAAAGGCATTGGATAATGGTGACTGTATAGCTGCCTCCGATATTATTACAGGGCAGCTTTTAGATACAATAAGTTTTTATAACTATAAAGAAGATTATTACCATAGATTTCTTGCCGGGCTTTTAAAAAATAATACAAAATATTATTTGAAATCCAACAGGGAGAGTGGGTTTGGAAGGTATGATTTAGTGCTTAAAACACATAGAATAAGAAATGGAAGGGCAATTATTCTTGAATTTAAAACTGCAGGGAGTATCAGTGAAATGGAAAATGGCTGTAAAAAAGCGTTGGAACAGATAGAAGAGCTGCATTATGACAGTGATATAATAAATGAAGGTTATACAGATATAATTAAATATGGTGTGTGTTTTTATAAAAAAGAATGCCTGGTGATGATGGGCAGATAGATTTAGTATATATTGTAAGAAGAATTTTTACAGGTATTACAGATGGAAACCTGCATTTTCAAAAGTATGGTTTTATAGGAAAAATGCTGTTTCCATCTGTTGCGTATACATCAACATCCCATTGGATTGCATTATAGCCACATTCTTTAACAACATTTATAAGGTTATCATTATAATCACCATATGGCGGTCTGAAAACATGCATATCAGTTCCTGTTAATTCCTTAACCTTCTCATGTACTTTCATAATCTCATCTTTACATTCACCGGCAGACAGCGTTGACATTTTTTTATGGTTTTCACTATGGTTGCCAAGCTCATGGCCAGCTTTAGCAATAGCCTTTACATCGTCAGGATAAGATTCTACCCATCCCCCGGTCATAAAAAATGTTACATGCACATCATTCTTTTTTAAAATATCAAGTATTTTTTGCGTATCTTCATTTCCCCATGCAGCATCAAAACTTAAAGCAACTTTTTTCTCAGATGTATCAACACAGTAAATTGGCAGTTCTTTGTTTGATATCCTCTTACTAATAACTGAAGTTACAGACTCTGTACCAATAAATTTTCCTCCATATGCAATAGCAATACTGGCAAGAAGTATAACTGACATCACAACAAGCCCGCTTCTCATAAATGACGGAAAACTTGTATCTTTTTGTATATCAAGATTCTGCTTTACCTGGCTTCTATTGGCCAATGGTGCTTTTTGTCCTGGAACATTTCTATCCTTTGCATGGTAAGTTTCATTCAAGAACTTTGAAAAATGCTTCATTTTGTTTTCTCCTTATTTATATTTAATGACACTTATTTTTGTAATAATATATGAAAATATAAGGGAAAAATGCACTTATTCTTAGACAAAGCTATATAGATAATGTATAATATTTCCAGGCAGGCAAGACAATGCATGTCATGGTATTAAAAATATATATTTTAAAGACAATTATAGAAACGGGGGCTATATGACTGGATTAGAAAAACACTATAATAAATTTTGTGAAGATAAAAGGCTGTTAAGGCGGCATGGACAAGTGGAATATATAACTTCCATGAAATATATACATGAGTTTTTAGGAAACAGCAAAAACCAGAAAATAATTGATATAGGTGCAGGTACAGGCAGATATTCTGTCCGCCTTGCAAATGAAGGTTATGATGTTACTGCTGTTGAACTTGTTAAATATAATTTAGGCATATTGAAGTCTAAAAAAAGCAATGTGAAGGCTTTCCATGGCAACGCACTTGATTTATCAAAATTTTGTGAAAACAGCTTTGACATGGCACTTGTATTTGGACCTATGTACCATCTTTTTACATTTGACGAAAAAGTAAAAGTATTAAACGAGGCAAAGCGTGTTACTAAGAAAAATGGTTATATTCTTGTTGCATATTGTATGAATGAATATAGTATAATTACATATGCCTTTAAGAAAAATTTTGCCAGACAATGTATTGCAGATGGGAAAATTGACAAGAACTTCCATTGTATATGTAGTGAAGATGATTTATATGATTATGCCAGGCTTGAAGATATAGACAAAATTAATAATGCAGCAGGGCTAAAACGCATAAAAATAATAGCAGCAGACGGACCAGCAGACTATATCCGCCAGGTTCTTGGAGACATGGATGAAGAAACTTTCCAGGTCTTTATAGATTACCATTTAAGCACATGTGAAAGAAAAGACCTGCTTGGCGCAAGTGCGCATACATTAGATATATTACAGAACATATAACACTTTGCATAATGCCAGAAGGCTTGTACCCATTCTGGCATTATTAGTTTAAATTAATTATTCTTTGAACAATATTCTTTTATTGCAGCAAAACTTTCAGCACTAATAACATGTTCTATCCTGCATGCATCTTCCGTTGCAATCTGCTCGTCAACACCGAGTGAAATAAGCCATCCAGAAATAAACTGATGTCTTTCATATATCATAGAAGCAATGTTTTTTCCTTCATCAGTAAGATATATAAAACCTGCATCTGTCACAGTTATATATTCCTTTTCTTTAAGATTTTTCATAGCTACACTTACGCTTGATTTTTTAAATCCCAGTTCATTAGAAATATCAACTGAACGCACAACTGGAAGTTTCTGGCTTAAAATTAGTATTGTTTCAAGATAATTTTCAGCCGATTCATTTACTTTCATAGTACACCCCATCCAATAAAATATTGTTTCAATACACCCACAGCAGCCAGGGAAGGATATTAAAACTTCCAAACACCTGGTTTTTATTTATATATAATAGCATAAACCTAAGGTTAAGTAAAGCTGTCATACAACTAAACCACGACAAACGCATTAATGAATAAATTGTAAACAAATTATCTTATATTTACAATTTATTTATTCATGTGCCTGCTTTGTAATTATGTATAAAATAAGTTGCACCAGGGCTGTTTTTAGTCTATACTATTGTGTGCCAGAAATATAAGAGTAGTATAGTAAATGTTTTCTTAATTTTGAAGAAGGCATTCAGAATGAAGAAAAGCGGAGGTATATATGAAAATTACAGAATTATTAAAAGACAGCAAGGTTACTCTATCTATGGAAGTTTTTCCTCCTAAAACAACCACTGCATTTGAAAGCGTTATAGAAGCAGTTAAGGAAATATCAGCGCTTAAACCTGATTTTATAAGTGTTACATATGGGGCGGGCGGCGGCACTAGTGAACATACAATAAATATTGCAAAGGATATAAAGGATGCATATGGTGTAAGTTCTATGGCGCACTTTACATGTGTATCTTCTACAAAGGAAACTGTAGAAAACCAGTTAATAAAGATGAAAGAGGCTGGAATTGAAAATGTACTTGCATTAAGAGGTGATATACCTAATGAAACAGATTTTCCACTTCCATGCCAGTTCCATTATGCAGCAGACCTTGTAAGTGAAATTAAACGCATAGCACCAGAAATGTGCATTGGAGGAGCTTGTTACCCAGAGGGCCATCCAGAGGCAAGCAATAAGGCAGAAGATATAAAACATATTAAGGAAAAAGTTGAGGCAGGATGCGAATTCCTTACTTCACAGATGTTTTATGACAATTCAATTTTTTATAATTATTTATACCGGTTGCGTGAGGCAGGAATTACAGTCCCTGTTATAGCAGGTATTATGCCAGTTACTAAAAAGAGCCAGTTTGCAAAAAGCATACAGTTGTCAGGATGCTGTATGCCAGCAAAGTTTAAGGCAATTGTTGACTGGTTTGGGGATGAGCCATTAAAAATGCAGCAGGCAGGTATTGCATATGCAACAGGACAGATTATTGACCTTATTGCAAACGGTGTATACCATATACATATTTATACAATGAATAATCCAGAGGTTGCAAAAGGCATTATGCACAACTTATCAGAAATAATAGGGAAATAGCAGGGGGAACTGTTTTGGAGAAATTAATAAAGGCTGCTTTTATAGCTGGTGTTATATGCTTATGTGCATGTATAGTACCAGATGTGGGAAACAATATTATAAGTTTACAATATAATAAAAAATTGGCTGTAAAAGCAGAAACGAAACAGGATAAGAAAATTTATAAATATGCACAGGATAAGAAAAAGACTAGCAAATTTAACAGTATAAAAGCAGAATGTAACAGCCTGGATATAGTTATAGATAAATCTGGAAGTAAAGATTTTTATGTATCATATGAACTGGATTGCCTTAATGGCAACGACCCAATATCATATAAAGTAAAAGATGGTGTACTTTATATTAAGGAATTAAAATTGGAATGGCCACATTATTTAAATAAATGGGACAGAAGTAAAGGTTATATTAATAAAATATATGTATACATACCATCAGATTCAGATTTAAAAGATTTTGATATTGATACTGAAATGGGAGATTTATATATTAAAAATATTTCTGTGGAGGATGGAAAGTTTAATACAAAGATTGGTGATTTAGATATAGCTGGTTCTGAATTCTTAGGAAGGATTGATGTAAATACTGATAGTGGAGATATAGATATTAGTAAGTCTGTTATTAATAAAACATTTAATATAAAAACAGAATGTGGAGATATAGGAGTTTATAACTCTAAGATAGGAGGAAAGCTTGGTATCTGGACATCTAGTGGTGATGTGGACATGCTGTTTAATAAAAAGTTAATAGATAAACTTGGCATTAATATGCTGGCTAAATTTGGTGACATGCATATTAACAGGTTATATAAAGGGACAAAAATGAAAAAGGGAAGTGGTTATATGTATACAAAAAATATAAATGTAGATAAAAGCACGAAGCCATTTCTTAATGTAATTGCGCTATATGGCAGTATTGGATTAAACTGAGCAACAGCAAATGGATATAAGGAAGTCAAGAACCTGCCTGCTTTAATTTTAGAAAAATGGAGGAATAAATTTTATGGATGGAAAACGTATTGAAACAAAGTGTATACATGAGGGATACAAGCCTGGCAATGGTGAACCAAGACAGATTCCTATATACCAGAGCACTACATTTAAATATGATACAAGTGACGAAATGGGGCAGCTATTTGACCTTGAGAAAGAAGGATATTTTTATACAAGGCTGCAGAACCCAACAAATGATGCTGTTGCGGCAAAGATTGCAGCATTAGAAGGCGGAGTGGCTGCTATGCTTACATCTTCGGGACAAGCTGCTAATTTTATGGCTGTATTTAATATATGTGAAACAGGAGACCATTTTATATCTTCGTCTTCTATATATGGAGGGACATTTAACCTTTTTACAATTACAATGAAGAAGATGGGAATTGAGTGTACAGTTATTGACCAGGATTTGCCAGAAGAAGAAATTGACAAACTATTTAAGCCAAATACAAAAGCTGTTTTTGGCGAGACTATTACAAATCCAACAGTAAATATATTTGATATTGAAAAATTTGCCATGATTGCACATAAACATGGCGTGCCGCTTATTGTAGATAATACATTTGCAACACCTGTAAACTGCCGCCCGTTTGAATGGGGAGCAGATATAGTTACGCATTCTACAACAAAATATATGGATGGCCATGCAGCAGGTGTTGGCGGCTGTATAGTTGACAGCGGTAATTTTGACTGGATGGCGCATGCAGATAAATTCCCAGGCCTGACAACTCCTGATGAATCATACCACGGCATAACATATGCTGAACGTTTTGGAAAAGGTGCGTATATAACTAAGGCAACAGCACAGCTTATGAGAGATTTTGGATGTATACAGTCACCACAGAATGCTTTTTACTTAAACCTGGGGCTTGAATCACTTCCTTTAAGGATGAAACAGCATTGCAGCAGTGCGCTTGAAATAGCAAAATATCTTGAAAAACATGAAAAAGTTGCATGGGTAAAATACCCTGCACTTGTGTCAGACAGTTCATATAATTTATTTAAAAAGTATACACCAGATGGCTCATGTGGCGTACTTTGCTTTGGACTTAAAGGCGGAAGGGATATTTCAGTAAGTTTTATGGATAAATTAAAGCTTGCAAGCATAGAAACACATGTAGCAGACTCCAGGACATGCCTGCTGCATCCTGCAAGCCATACACACAGGCAGATGACAGAGCAGCAGCTTATAGAGGCAGGGGTTGCTCCAGACCTTATAAGGTTTTCTGTTGGCCTGGAAAATCCAAAAGATATAATAGCAGATTTAGAGCAGGCGCTGGAATAGATATAAAATATATTAAACCATATGTTTGTCCTGCTATAATTTCAGGAATGGGGATTTATAATATTATTTGGTATATATTATCATATTGTATATATTTATTTTCAGTATTTTAGGAGTCCAGAGAGTTTACCTGTATAGAAAATATAATATATATTGTTTGTAAGAAATAAAAAGGCAGCAGAGATGCTGTCTTTTTATTTTGGCATAAACCAGGTAAAGAAAATTCTTATAGCATTAATAGTAATACAAATTAAAAAATGTTAGACAATAATATTTATATTAAAATAAAAACTGGCAAAATATTATAAATGCTTATATGAATTATTATGGAGGGAAAATATGGAAAAACAAAAAATTTATGGTTACATGAGGGTATCCAGCAAAGAACAGAATGAGGACAGGCAGAGAATGGCTTTACTGGAATTTTGTAGCAGAAAATGAACGTACAAATATCAGGCGGAGGCAGGCAGAAGGAATTATGGCAGCTAAAATGCGTGGTGTAAGATTTGGAAGACCGTCAATCCCGTTGCCAGATAATTTTGATGAAATACGTAAAAACTGGCGTGAAGGTAAAATCCAGATTAAAGAAGCAGCAGAAGCTTGCAATATGAAAGCAAAGACATTTTATAGTAAAGCAGTAAAATACGAAAAAGAAAAATCTTTAAAGAATTAGTAGTCTGAAATGGTATGATATATTGGAAAATGATATAGATGGTATTACATACCGTTCTACAAAAAGCAGCATAGCATCTGTAAATAATAATGGCAAGGTAATAGCTAAGAAAAAGGGAAAGGCAGTTATTAAGACAATGCTTACACTGGCGGATGGTAAGGAATATATTTACAAGACGACAGTATATGTAAAATAATATAACATATAAGCAGCTTTGCAATTTATCTGTAAAGTTAAAATAAAACCTAATTAACATAGTTATATTTATTTTGTGTTTATTTGTTTTAGAGCGTGTCAAAAATGTCTTGCATAGGAAAAGCCAATGCCATAAAGGAATGGTATAAATTATAATTTCAGAGAAAGGGAAGGAAAAAGTATGGAAATAAGAAAGAAAAGAATATTGAAAAAACTGGTTTCATACATAAAAAGTAACATTAGAAAATGGCAGTTCTAAAACTTTTAAAGCAAAAATAACTGTTGATAAAAGGAAAGTTAAACTTGCTAATTTTAAGTAAGGCAAATTCTGGCAGCAAATTATTTTATACATACACAAGGGGATTACTCACTAAGAATTAGTGTGTCGTCCCCCTTTAATTTTTAAATTTATAATAATTTTTGAGAAAATACTTGAAACAGTAAAAACATTGTGATATACTATACAAGTACGTTGTTTTGTATTTTATACATACAGTGGTATTTTTATCTATATATTGGTTACACTGGAATGGAGGATATTTTTTATGATTAAGATGATTCATGGTATTATGTTAATTGTATACATTATTGTATCTGTTGCATTAGCTGTTATTGTACTTATGCAGGAAGGCAAGCAGGCAGGGCTTACAGGGGCAATCAGCGGCGCTGCTGAAACATACTGGGGTAAGAACAAGAGCCGTTCAATGGAAGGCGGGCTTGTACTGGCAACCAGAGTTCTTGCAGTAGTATTTATAGTGCTTTCATTGTTATTAAATCTTAGTATTTTCTCATAAACATTATGGTCTTTTATATTAGTCTTTGAAATATAAAATGTATTTATAATGGTACGAAAGCTTAGTGGTGCAGCGGATATTACGTTGCACTTTTTTTACTATATGGAGTAAACAGTGCTGCTTAAAGATAATGCACTGTTGCTGTCCGCAGCAGGCCCAGTCCGGGGGTTTTTGACAGTGTTTTGCAGAATATAAAGGATAAAAATGGAAAACGGGGGAGGAATGGATATGACAAGAGAAGAACTGGATAATAAGAAGAAACTTATTCTGGAGTTTGCCGCATCAAAGACCTACAGGCCTATGACAATTAAGGAAATGGGGGCTGTGCTGCAAGTCCCATCCAAACAAAAAAAAGATTTGAGGAAAGTAATTGAAGAACTTTCAGGGGAAGGTAAATTACAGATTAATTCCAGAGGCAGGATTAAACTTATGCCTGGCAATATTAAAACTGGAAAATATATGGGGACACAAAGGGATTTTGGCTTTGTCAGGATTGAGGGTGAGGAAGAAGATGTTTATATTGCAGGGGGACATGCTAAGGGTGCAGTTGATGGTGATACAGTAAGGGTTGCCATTGAAGATAAAAGGAATGGCAGGAAGCGTGAAGGCATTATAACTGAAATTATAGAAAGAGGAAATGGTGTAATCGTAGGCACTTATTCTAAAAGCAAAAACTTTGGTTTTGTAATTGCAGATAACCAGAAGTTCGGAAAGGATATTTATATTCCAAAAGCCTGCGGCAAAGGGGCAGTTACAGGACATAAGGTAGTTGTTGAAATTACAGATTATGGCAGTGGCGGCAGAAACCCTGAAGGGCGCATTATTGAGATTATAGGACATATTAATGACCCTGGTGTTGATATAAAATCAATTATTAAGGCATATGGGCTTCCAGAAGAATACCCTGGGGATGTAATGGAGCAGGTGGAGAAAACAGAAGATACTGTTAGTGAAGCAGAGAAGGAAGGCAGGGCTGATTACAGGGATTTACAGACTGTTACAATAGATGGTGAGGATGCGAAAGACCTTGATGATGCTATTACATTGTCTAAAGACGGGGATATTTACAGGCTTGGAGTCCATATAGCGGATGTAAGCCATTATGTTAAAGAAAATTCACCTCTTGACAAGGAGGCATTAAAACGTGGCACAAGTGTTTACCTTGTAGACAGGGTTATCCCTATGCTTCCGCATAAGCTTTCTAATGGGATATGCTCACTTAACCAGGGTGAGGACAGGCTTACGCTTTCATGCATTATGGATATAAACCAGTCTGGGGAGGTTATAAGCCATAAAATAGAGGAAAGTATTATCAATGTAGACAGAAGGATGTCATATACCAGTGTAAATAAAATAATTGAGCTGGAGGATAAAGAGGAGCAGGAAAAATATAAGGAATTTATCCCTATGTTTGCCCTTATGTATGAAGCTGCTGCTATTTTAAGGAAAAGAAGGTTTAAACGTGGGTCAGTCGATTTTGATTTTCCTGAAAGCAAGATTATACTTGATGGGAAGGGAAAGCCATTAGAGATAAAAGAATATGAAAGAAATAATGCACACAGGATTATAGAAGAATTTATGCTTGCTGCTAACCAGACTGTTGCAGAAGAATATTTCTGGCAGGAACTTCCTTTTGTCTACCGTGTGCATGATACACCTGACAGTGAAAAAATATTGCAGCTTGGCATTTTTGTAAATAATTTTGGCTATATATTAAAAACAGGGACAAATGATGAAATACATCCAAAAGAAATCCAGAAACTTTTAAATAATGTGAAAGGAAAACCAGAGGAAGCATTAATCAGCAAACTTGCACTCCGTTCAATGAGGCAGGCAAAGTATGCTACAAACTGTGGCGGCCATTTCGGGCTTGCAATGAAATATTACTGCCACTTTACTTCGCCAATAAGACGTTACCCTGATTTGCAGATACACCGCATTATTAAGGAAAATATCCATGGCAGGCTTGGGGGAAGCAGGATTAGCCATTATAATAAAATACTTCCAGAAGTAGCAGAAGCATCAAGTATGCTTGAGAGGCGTGCAGATGATTCAGAGCGTGAGGTTGAAAAGCTTAAGAAGGCAGAATATATGGAGCAGTTTATTGGTGAGAGCTTTGAAGGAATGGTTTCAGGCGTTACATCATGGGGCATATATGTAGAGCTTCCTAATACTGTTGAAGGAATGGTAAAAGTTGCTGATATACCAGGGGACTATTATTACTTTGATGAAGAGCATTATAGCATGACAGGGGAGCATACAGGAAAGACTTATAAGCTTGGTGATAAAATAAAAGTTACAGTTGCTGCTGTTGACAGGCTTGTTAAAACAATTGATTTTGTAATTGCAGAAGATGAAGAAAAGAGCAGGGAAACAGCCAAGGCAGGCAAAAAGAAAACAAAGAAAGCCGGAAAAGGCACTATGTCAAAGGATAACAAGACGGACAGAACTGCTGCTAAAGAAACAGGAATTAAGGAAGATGTGGAAATAAACCAGACAAAGAAGGAAAAGAAACTTGTTACATTGTCCGGGCGTAGAACAGTAAAGAAGCCAAAAAGAATTTTTGTAAGCCCGCTTGATAAACATATAAGGAAGCTTGTAAGGAAAAAGCCAGTTATAAATGTTTCTGCTGCACCAAAGCAGGCTGTAAGGATTAATACAGAAAATGGCATAAAATATATTACAAGGGCAGGCATAAGAAAAAGCAGTGCCAGAAAGCATGCAAAAGCCTTTAATATAAAAAGGGGCAAGAAAACTCTGCGTTCTATAATAAAGCCGCCAGTGCCAAAGAGGATGCTTGTAAACAGAAGACGCATAATAGCTGCAAAGAAGCGCAAAGGTTCTAAGTAATAATTAGTACATTGAAAGGATATGGTTATTTGTAATATGGCAAAAGAAACCACTAAATTAGTAGCAGGCAATAAAAAAGCATTCCATGAATATTTTATTGAAGAAAAATATGAAGCTGGAATTTCGCTTGCTGGTACAGAAGTAAAGTCACTCCGTATGGGCAGATGCAGTATTAAAGAGGCTTTTATACGCTTGTACAGAGGTGAAATATATGTTTATAATATGCATATAAGCCCATATGAAAAAGGGAATATTTTTAATAAAGACCCTGTAAGGACAAGGAAACTTCTTCTACACCGCCATGAGATACGTAAGATTGAAGGGCAGATAACGCAGAAAGGATATACAATGGTTCCTTTAAACGTATATTTTAAGGGAAGCCTTGTAAAAGTTGAAATCGGGCTTGCAAAAGGTAAGAAGCTTTATGATAAAAGGCAGGATATTGCTAAAAAAGACCAGCGCAGGGAAGCTGAAAGGAAGTTTAAGGTACAGAACCTTTATTGAATTAAGTGTGTAATATTTTAGCCTTCAGTAAAATTCGAGGATTTTTGCAGTGCCATTTTGCACATTTTTTGTGCAAAATGTGTACATAACCAGTGCTGAAAGCACTGGTTTGTTACAATTAAGCTGTGTCTGCTGGATTTACTTTTTGACAAATATCCAGGGATGTGTTATAGTATAGAAACATATTAATTGTATATATTTATAACAGATATTCTAGTGCCATGTGCAGATGTATATTTATGTGGATGGCACTGGGTTAATTACTAAACAAGGGGTTGTACTGGTTTCGACGGGTCTTTTGAAGATGGAGAAGCTGTCCGTAGTGGGCACTACGTTAAAAGTCCAACTAAAATATAAACGCTGAAGACAATTTAGCATTAGCTGCCTAAGCGCAGCTCACTGGCCTCCGCTTTCCGTGGCGGGGATAACCAGTGTCACCCCAGCGGAACACTCTGCCGCTAAAGCTTTGAAGCAGCAGAAAATTTATGAAGCTACTGAAGGGTAAAGCCTGCTGGTGGGCGTTGCCTGGAGGGAATGTTAAAACACTTGCTATGACAGTAGAAGTACATTGGATTGAGGTACGGACAGGGGTTCGATTCCCCTCAGCTCCACTATTTTATGTTTTTTCGGGAGGTGGTTTTATGCCAACAGAAAAAGAATTGACAGATTCATTACTTCAGATGTATGCAGAAAACAGAAGAGCAAGATATGCACAAGACATGGCGGAAGAGTTAGATTACCAGGCGGCCATGTTAAAAGAACGTCTTGCCCATCTTGGAGTTACAGATTTAAGCCAGTTTGAAAAACAACGGAAAAATTGACTTAATACAGCAGCAAAGCGGAAAAGGAGTGTGTAGATGGGGAATATATATCTGCCAAAGCTGGTCAGCCAGAAGTACGATGAAACAATGGATTACCATATTACAATGTATGATAACCTGCCATATAAAAGAGATTCGGATTTCTGTGGTATACAGCAGGTTGCATTATACAGTGGACATATAATTAAGTATTATCTTTGCCTTAACCATGAAGATGCCTATGAAGTAGGCAACCATGATGATGAGATAGAGGATATACTGGCAATGGTACAGAAGAGCAGGGCGGAAAGTGCTGTTGCCCCTGCCAGGAAGCCAGCCAGCAGAAAAAGGGAGGAAAGCGGGATTACACAAGAACAGATAAAGACGCTTTTGCAGGATAATGATGTTCCTGCTGGCAATGATGATAATTTAGCTCCAGAAGATTCTGTCAATGCATTTGAAGGAATTGAGGACTGGTAATGTAACAACAGGTACGTTAAGAAGCGGGATAATACTCCCGCTTTTTGTTTTTTTATTAAAAATCCCGGCAAAATGTTTATTTGACTTTTTAATTGTGTATGATATAATCATTGGAAGTAATAAATAATACTGCCAGATGTATTCAGGCAAAGCAAAAAGAACTGGGTTTAATGTAATGGAGAAAATATGGATATAAAAAAGTATATTAAGAATTTCATGGATTACAAATATTTACTATTTGAATTAGTTAAGAAAAATATAAAATTAAAATACCGACGTTCTTATCTTGGGATTTTATGGACGCTAGTTGAACCATTACTGAATATGTTTGTGCTTACAATAGTATTTGGGACATTATTTGGGCGTGATGACAGGACATTTCCAGTTTTTATACTTTCCGGGCGTCTTCTGTTTTCTTTTTTTTCATCATCAACAAAAGCGGGGCTTAAGGCAATCAGTGGCAATGCAGCAATGATTAAAAAGGTATATGTGCCTAAATATATATATGTGTTTTCGGCAATTATTTCTAATTTTATAACATTCCTGATATCACTTATTGTACTTGTAGGGGTTGGTGCTGCTTTAAAAATAAAGCCTACAATATATCTTTTACAGGCAGTTATTCCTATAATTATACTTCTGGTTATGTCAGTTGGAATAGGGATGATGCTTGCAACGCTTGATGTATTTTTCAGGGATATAGAATATATATGGTCAGTGGCTACAACACTTATAATGTATGCATCAGCGATATTTTATTCAATAGACAGGGTTGCCAGTACAGGCAATGAGTGGATATTTGAAATAAACCCTGTATATATGTGCATAGCTAATTTCCGTAATGCTGTGCTGTATGGACAGCCAATGAATATGTTATATTTTGCCAGGTCATCAGTAATAGCAGTTGTGCTTTTTGCGGCAGGAGTTATAATGTTTTATAAAAACCAGGATAAATTTATCCTGCATGTTTAGAATAAGATATGAAGATTAATTCAGGAGGATGTTTTGAAAGAGAATGTAGCAATTAGTGTAAAAGAAGCGGGTATGCGTTTTAATTTAAACCAGGAACATGTGGATAATCTTAAAGAATATTTCATAAAAATAATAAAAAGGGATTTGAAATATAATGAGTTCTGGGCACTTAAAGATGTGAGCTTTGAGGTGAAGAAAGGTGAGAGGCTTGGTGTGCTGGGGCTTAATGGTTCGGGCAAGAGCACGCTTCTTAAAGTTGTGTCAGGTGTTTTAAAACCATCAACAGGAAAAGTGCAGACAAGGGGCATTGTTGCGCCGCTTCTTGAACTTGGTGCAGGGTTCAGCCCGCAGTATACAGGCAGGGAGAATATTTATTTATATGGCGCAGTTCTTGGATATAATAAAAGCTTCCTTGATGATAAATTTGATGAGATAGTGGATTTTTCAGGGCTTGGCGAATTTATAGAAGTGCCTGTTAAAAATTATTCATCGGGAATGAAATCAAGGCTTGGCTTCTCTATTGCAACAATAGTCGAACCTGATATACTTATTCTTGATGAGGTATTGTCAGTAGGGGATAAAAAGTTCCGTTCAAAATGTGAAAAGAAGATAATGAGTATGTTT
>CAJTXH010000043.1 GCA_910580005.1 uncultured Lachnospiraceae bacterium
TGGAATGTCAGAGTGTTCACCAGTAATTAGTTCCAACACACCAGAAACCCATAAAGCAGGCTCTGTTGGCAAGCCGCTTTCTAATGCTGGAATTAAATTTGAAAATGGGGAAATCCTTGTAAAAGGCAGCAGTGTTATGAAGGGTTATTACCAGATGCCAGAAGAAACTGCAGAAACATTAAAAGACGGATGGCTTCATACAGGTGATAAGGGTTATATGGATGAAGATGGTTTTCTGTTTATTAATGGCCGTGTAAAGAACCTTATTATCCTTTCAAACGGTGAAAATATTTCACCAGAAGAAATTGAGAATAAATTAGCCCTTGATGCCCTTGTTGGCGAGGTAATTGTAACAGGAGAGGATAACGGGCTTACAGCAAGAATTTATCCAGACCAGGATGTTGTTGCAGCAAAAGGGCTGGATGAAGATGCAATAAAGACTGCATTACAGGCATTCTTAGACCAATACAATACAAACCAGCCTACTTACCGGCAGATTACAGGGCTTGTAATAAGGAAAAACCCATTTATAAGAAGTGCAACAAAGAAAATTAAGAGACAGGAAGCTTTAATTGATGAGCCGCTTCCTATAGCATAATAATAAATATTGTTAAAAATAGTGGTGCTCCCTTATAATATGTAAGGGAGCATTCCTGATATAAAAGCCTGTGTCAGTATATTAGCAATAGTTTCTGGAGGGATTTTGAAGTTATCATTTGCCCACTTGTGGAGAACGCCGATAGTGCTGCCAATAGTGCAGGCAACCATATATGAAAGCTCTTCACTGTTGTGATGGGAAGGTTCATTATTCTGTGTTACTTCTTTTACATAGTGGTGGAACATTGTTACAATTTTTTCAAAAAATGCATTTTCCCCAGGGTTAGAAAGAATATTTGCCAAAAACGGGTTTGTCATTGTATATTCGCATATAGTTAAATAATAGGATTTGCACATATCCCAGTCATTCTTTGGGTGGAAAGTATTCATAAGTGCAAATATATCATTAATAGTTTTGTCTTCAATTGCAGTGACAAGTCCAGGAATATTTTCAAAGTGGTTATAAAATGTACTACGTACAATCCCGGCCCTTTTTATTACATCAGACACGGTTATCTTATCTAATTCTTTTTCTTTCAGAACCAGAAAAAATGCATCATAAATAGCTTCATCAGCTACATGGTATCTTTCGTCCTGTATTTCATTCATTACATTATCCTCCTTTAGTTCCTGGATGTGGCAGTATTTTCCAGGATACTTTTATTATAGTATATATATTTTAGAAACGCAACAAAGCAGAGGTTTTCAGTGTCAGTTTACCAGTACAGGATAACTGGAAATTATCCCAATTGACTTCATTAATTACTCTTGTTACAATAGTAAAATAAAGAAATAAGCAATGAAAGGGGATATTACATGAAAGGTGTATGCAAGACAGGATTTTATAGAAATGGAAAGGCGGTTTTTAGATGTCAGATGAACTGCTGGTTATAAAAAAAGATAATAAAATTATTACTGCCAGGACAGAAAATTCACGTATTGTCCAGCTAGAAGCAGAGAATGCAGAGGAGGAGGGCATTCTTGGCAATATATATATTGGGAAAGTAAAAAATATTGTTAAAAATATCAATGCTGCTTTTGTTGAATTCCAGAAAGGGCAGATGGGTTATCTCCCTCTTGGAATAAAACAATGCCCTGTACATACTGGTGCGCATTACCAGGAAGGGCGTGTCCTTATTGGGGATGAGATTATTGTACAGGTTGAAAGAGAAGCAATTAAAACAAAGCCACCTGCACTTACAGGGGTTTTAAGCATTCCAGGAAGGTATATTGTGCTTGTTTCAGAAAGTTACAGGAACAGTATATCTTCAAAAATACATGATAAGGATGCCAGGAAACGCCTTTCAGAAATAAACAGCAAATATGCATCAGAAGATTATGGCTTTATTGCAAGGACTAACAGTGCATATGCAAGTACAGAAGAAATTGCAAATGAGATAGAAATGTTAATTAGAAAATATAAAGATATAGTTAGTTTTGGAATGCATAAAACAGTATTTTCATGTCTTTACAGTGCGCCAGCAGGATATTTAAACAGCATTATTAATTCGTATAATGACAAGCTTGGAAAGATTCTGACTGATAACCAGGAAATATATAATACTATTAAAATATTTCTTGAAGAAAGGAGACTTCCGCTTGTCTCAAAACTGGAATTATGGGATAATAACAATGGAAAAATGGAAGCTGTTTATAATATCCCTAAGACACTTGAACATGCACTAAAGCCTAAAGTATGGCTTAAAAGTGGTGCATATATTATTATACAGCCAGCAGAAGCACTTGTAGCAATTGATGTTAATACAGGAAAGGCTGTTTCTAAAAAAAAGGATGTACAGAAAACATTTTTAAAAACTAATATTGAAGCAGCAAAAGAAATTGCAGTACAGATAAGGCTTAGAAACCTTTCTGGCATAATAATTATTGATTTTATAGATATGGAAGACGAAGAAAGTAACCAGGCTTTAATGGACTGCCTGCGTGCTGAATTTGCAAAAGACAGCATACAGACAAAACTTATTGATATGACAAAGCTTGGGTTAATAGAAGTAACAAGAAAAAAGACCAGGAAACCGCTTTATATGCAGATACTTTAACCAGGAAACCTGGATTATCTGCAAAAAGCGGCACAGAAATGAGGTAAAATATGGAATTTTATATACCAGCAAAGATTTACCATGAAGATGGTGCAGTTTTAAAACATAGCAGTGAAATCGCTTCGCTTGGAAGGAAAGCACTTATAATTACAGGCAGGTCATCTGCTGTTAAAACAGGAGCACTAGATGATATTATAAAGGCGCTTGAAGATAATAATACTGGATATATTTTGTACGATAAAATAGAAGAAAACCCGTCTGTCAGCACTATAATGGATGCAGCAGGGATTGGAAGAAGCCAGGGCGCTGATTTTGTAATAGGTGCAGGCGGAGGTTCACCTATGGATGCTGCAAAGGCAGTTGCACTTATGGTGCAGAACCGTGACACATCAGAAGATGTATTGTACAAGCCGCTTAAGCTTAAGGCACTTCCTGTTGTGGAAATACCAACTACATGTGGTACAGGGTCAGAAGTTACCCCTTATGCAATACTTACAAGGGATGATATTAAGACAAAACAAAGCATAAGCCATAAGATATATCCTGTGCTTGCCTGCATTGATGCAAAATACATGGAAAATGCGCCAGTAAGCCTTGTAGTAAATACTGCAATAGATGCACTTGGGCATCTGGCAGAAAGCTATTTTAATGCAAACGCAACAGGGTACAGCCGTATGGCAAGCATTTACGGAATGGAAAAATGGGCTGCAAACAGAGGGATGGTTGAAGCAGGGGAATTTACAAAAGATAATTATAACCAGCTTTTATTTGCTTCAACATTGGCAGGAATGGCAATATCACATACAGGAACATCACTTCCACATGGGTTAAGCTATTATCTTACATATAACAAAGGGATTCCGCATGGAAAAGCAGTTGGTATTTTCCTTCCAGGCTATCTTGCATTTATGGAGAAAAACTCCATGCCAGGATATAAAGAGGCAGTTGCTAAAATGGGATTTAAGGATACTATGGATTTTGCAGGTTTTATTAAAAAATGCCTGCCGGATGTATGCATTACTAATGATGATGCAGAAAATATGGTTAATGAAATAATGCAGAACCCTAAAAAACTTCTGTCAGTGCCATTTAAAACCAGGGAAGAGGATATAAGGGATATTATAAATTATTATAGATAAAACTTATTAACCGATGTGGAGAGTATAACTATGGAACAGGATGAGATAATTATAAGACAGGGCATTGTACATATTCTTGATGGTGAACTTGGATGCCCTGTATTTTCAGAACAGCTTTTAGAGCTTTCACCTGATATTAATGATTTTTTCAGACAGCACATATTTAAGATAATGTCAGGGGATGATATGAAAAAGTGTTATTTTAATGATGAAGAAAACCCAGAGGGAATGTATAAGCTTGTTAAAGAATTTAGTGAAGAAAACCTTGTTAATTCAAGTAAGAAAATGGCAGGGCTTTTATATAGCATAATGAATTCTAATATTACAATTCCTTCTGCTGATTTTGCTGCCGTAACTTTCCAGTTTAAGAGTGTTTTATATCTTGCCCTGCTTAAGATGAATTATAAGGAAAGTTTTGTACATATGACAAATTCTTCTGAGGGCAGCAATGTAAACAGCATTATAAAATACAAGGCGGCATTGCCGGCTTCATCTGCAAAGCTGTCTGAGGCAGTAATAATTAACCTGGCAGATTATACTGTAAATATTGTTGAAAAAAAGTATGAAGTAAATGGGGAAAAGTGCAATTACCTTTCAGAACTTTATCTTAAATGCAGTGCATCATTGTCATCTAAATCAAAGCTTGATATTGTTACACGTGCAGTTGAACAGGTTAATAAAAAGCATTTTGCAGAAAAACCTGTAAAACAGATGGAAGCGAAACGCATAATTAAAGAAGAAATAGAGGAAAATGGCTCTATAAGTGTAGAGAAAATAAGTGAGAAAATTTATGGTACAGTACCAGAGATAAAAGAAGAGTTTGATGCCAAAATGGAAAAGTACCATATGCAGAAAACAGAAGTAAAGCCACAAAGTGAAAAGACCACAAGAAAGTTTGAAAAGCAGTATTTAAAAACAGATACTGGTATAGAGATAAATATTCCTATGGAGCAGTACCAGGATATTAACCAGGTAGAATTTATAACTAATCCTGATGGTACAATTTCTGTTTTAATAAAAAACATTAACAGGATTTCGACAAGATAATTTGCTTAGTAATTTAGTTAGAAAGGGTTTGGCAGAATGTTCAGGTTATGGGCTAAGGAATTTAAGGATAACAGGATTCTTAAAGATGTAACAATAAGTGATATGGCAGAAGGCAAAAGCAGGACAAAAAAAGTTTTTGATGCTGTTGATGAAATTTGTTATGAATTTGATTTAAGCAGGCCAGTGTGGCTTGAGAAAAATATTAATGAGTTTAAACGCAGGGGTAAAACAAGATTTTATAAGGATAATTTTATAGAGTCTGTTGAGTTTGATTTTATAGAAATACAGGTAATAGAAGAGGATTATGGTACAACTGGTATGTTATAATATAAAAAATGGACAAGCAGACCTTGAGCGTTTCCGCACGAATAAATAAAAATATAAAACTGGCAGAATAAAAGATTTGGTATTATTTGATAAGTGGGGGAAAGACATGTTTTTTGAATATGGGGAAAAAGAAACAGAATATCTTAAAAGCAAGGACAAAAAGCTTGCAGAAGTAATTGATAAAATTGGACATATTGAAAGGCAGACG
Organism: uncultured Lachnospiraceae bacterium; assembly: GCA_910580005.1. Lineage (GTDB taxonomy): Bacteria > Bacillota > Clostridia > Lachnospirales > Lachnospiraceae > Butyribacter. The sequence goes on from CAJTXH010000043.1 coordinate 5,376, forward strand.
GATGATAATTTATTTTCGTCAGTTATACATTGTATTATAGGGCAGCAGATTTCTACAAAGGCACAGGTAACAATATGGCATCGTATGCAAGATACTTATGGTGAAGTGTCACCAGAAACAATCAATAATGCCAGTACAGAAGGGCTGCAGTCATTAGGAATAACTTTCCGTAAAGCAAATTATATTAAGGATTTTTCAGAAAAAGTAATTATGGGGGAATTTGACCTTGATGCAGTAGCAGAAATGGCAGACCAGGAGGCAATTACAGCTTTATCAGGTTTAAAAGGGGTAGGTGTGTGGACGGCAGAAATGATACTGCTTTTCTGTCTTAAACGCCCTGATATATTAAGTTATAATGATTTGGCAATACAGCGTGGCATGAGGATGGTATATCACCACAGGAAGATAGATAAAAAACTGTTTGGAAAATACCGCCGCAGGCTTTCACCTTATTGCAGTGTTGCAAGCCTTTATTTCTGGGCTGTAGCAGGCGGGGCAGTTCCTGGTATGAAGGATTATGCACCAGCAAAGGGAGGAAAATAATCCGCTGTTTAAAGCTTTTTTCGAAGTGGGGAAAACAGGCAGGTTTAGGGTGAACTTTGTTTTTAATAGAAAATAAAACGTAATTTTAAGCCCTTTTTGTGCCAAATGTATTAAATTTTATGCTTGTTTTTTTTAAATTCTAGTGTTAATATTGAAACGTTACATTTATTAAGCTTTATATATTACAAAAACAGCCCACAAGGAAGGAGTTTTATAATGAAGAAACTTTTTACAAAACGTCTGTTTATTTATATGGTAGTGGCATTAATTTTTACTATTACTGCTATTTTTGTATTACAGACATTTATTAGCAAAAGTAATAACATATTGTCCAGCCAGAATAAACTGGAGGATGTAAAGGCGAAACTTGAAAGCAACCAGAAGAGTGTGGAAGACCTTAAGGAAAACCTGGGTGAAAATAATCTTGCAAAAACAAGGGCATTTGCTGATATGATTGCTTCTGACAGTTCAATTATTGGAAATGCAGAAAAGCTTAATAAAATCAAAGACAGGCTGATGGTCAATGAGTTACATATTATTAATGAAGAAGGGATTATTACCAGCAGTACAATAGAAAATTATATTGGCTTTGATATGAAAAGTGGTGAACAGTCAAATGCGTTTATGGTAATTGTTGATGACCCATCCAAGGAAATTGTGCAAGAACCACAGGTTAATGTAGCTGAGGGGATTGTAATGCAGTATATAGGTGTGGCAAGGACTGATGATAAAGGACTGGTACAGGTTGGTGTACGTCCAGAGGTATTGGAAAACATGCTTGCTAATTCAACAATAGATGTTGTTATGAAAACTATTGATTTTGGTGAAAAAGGCTATGTATATGCAATAAGCAGTGATGGAGAGATACTGGCACATAAAAACCAGGATTTAATTGGAAAAACTGCGAAAGAAGCTGGGTTTCCAGAAGATTTTACTGGAAAAGGCAGGGCAGTAATTAATGGTGAAAAAGGTTATTACTATTCAGAAGAGTATGATGGTAATGTTATTGGGACTTTTATGCCTTCAAGTGAGTATTATAAAGAACGTGTTAACCAGACTGTAGTTGTTTCATTAAGCATGTTAATTATTTTTGCTGTATTATTATTTATGATTAACCAGATGGTAGACAGTAAAATTGTTACTGGTATTAACCATATAAGCAATTCAATGAAGGAAATTGCTGGTGGTAATTTTGGAATTGTAATAGATGAAAAAGGAAACCCTGAATTTGAGATGCTTTCCCAGAGCATAAACAAGATGGTAGAAAATACAAGCCAGAACATCCGTGAAAATGAGGTTCTTTTAGAACAGCAGAAAGAAGATATGGAGCGCAATAATGCACTTATAAAAAATGTTAAAAATGCATGCAGGGATTTAGAACATGTAACAAGTGAAACACTTGAAAATGCAGATGGTATTTATAATGGTACTGGTGAGCAGGAAAGGGCAGTAGAAGATTTAAAATATGTTATGGAACAGCTTGCCAGGGAATTAAAAGAAAGTGCAGATGCTTCAGGCAGCATTACAGAGGCAACAGGAAATTCTGTTAAGGAAATATTGCATACGCAGTCACAGATGGAACTGTTAAAAGACTCAATGCAGAAAATTAGTGAAATGTCTGCTGCAATTGAAAAAATTATTGGTGAAATCAATTCTATAGCAAAAAGGACAAATATGCTTTCATTAAATGCTTCAGTTGAAGCAGCGAGGGCTGGTGAAATGGGAAAAGGATTTTCAGTTGTTGCTACACAGATAGGTGAGCTTGCAGCAAGAAGCGCACAGGCAGCAAAGGAAACTAATGAACTGATAACTAATTCAATGAGGGCAGTAGAAAGCGGAAGGCAGATTACAGACCAGACAGCAGAAGCTTTTGATATTGCTGTAGAAAATATTGAGCATGCAAACCAGGATGTAGAAAAGATTACTGGCATGGCAAGGCAGAATGTTGAAATTGTAACACATGCAGCAGAGCAGATAGAAAGAATTTTAAATGTTGTTGAGAAAAATGTACAGGTTTCCAACAATACAAAACAGGTATCTTCAAATATGGCAGATATTACAGGAAAACTGCTGGAAATGGTAGAATAGGCCAGTGAGGCCGTTTTGCCAGCTGGTAGTAGCGGGGCAGATGCCCCCAGACTGAAGTAAAAGGAAGTATCTAAAAACCACCACAAATACCCTCAGATGTTATATATAATATCTGAGGGTTATCCTGTTTAGTTTTTATTAGTTTATCTGCCAGCAAAATTTTAAATCTGGCATTAGTTTATTTCATACAGTTGCACATATATGGTGCCATTGACATTCTTATGAAAAATCCCTGGTCACTGTCACATACTGGGCAATTCTGTGGTGCAATCTCTGATTCGACGGTATAACCGCAGCCGAGGCACATCCAGCCTGTTTTAACATCAGATACAAAGAGTTTATTTTCTTCCATAAGCTTTGCAACTTCTTCAAACCTTCTTGCATGTACCCTTTCAATATCTGCAATAAGGTAAAATTTACCTGCAATCTGTGTGAATCCCTCTTCTTTGGCAATATCTCCAAATTCTTTATATGCACTGTCTGCCTCTTCAAATTCATTATGAAGTGCATTTTTAAGCTGTGTAAGTATATCCTTGGATGTATTTACAGGATACGCCGCATCAATATTAATATTTTCCCCTTCTGCTTCCTTTAAGAAACTATAAAAAACTTTAGCATGTTCTTTTTCCTGCTCTGCTGTAAAGTCAAATATTTTTTTAATAACATAAAGCCCGTTCTGCTGTGCAAGTTCTGCTGCAAATGTATACCTGTTCCTTGCCTGGCTCTCCCCTGCAAATGCCCTCATAAGGTTTTGTTTTGTCCTGCTGTCTTTTAAATCCATAGCTTTTACCTCCGTTTTAATAATATTACTGGATATTATTTTTTATTGTTTTTTTATTGCTATGGATATTATTTTCCAAAATTTCAGATATTATTCTATTTTTGTGCCATCTTTAATAAAAGTATTTCAACACCTATCTGGGCATCAAGCATCCCCCGCTTATATTTATATTCGGTTTCAGTACATTCATCAAGAAGTTCCCTAAGCTGGCGGCTTTTAAACCTGCCTGCCTGTGTTACATATTTGCTTACCGTAAATGGCGGTATTTGTATTTTTGATGCTATCTCATTTTTTGTAAGGCCAGATAACGCCTTTGTCTGGAGGAGTATGTTAAACTGTCTTGTAACAAGGTATAATATGGACATGGGGCTTTCCCTGAGTTCTAAAAGGTCATTATAAAGCCCTAATGCTTCTTTAAGCTTTCCCATTGCTGCATAATCAATCATCTGGAATATGCGCCCTGTAATCTGTACACAGCATATTGCGTCTATGTCTTCTATTGTGATTTCATCCCTCCCATATGTGTATGAAACCAGTTTGTCTATTTCATTTATTATATTGGACAGCGAACTGCCTGCCTGCTGCAAAAAGTAATCTGCTGTATTTTCACGTATCTGCTTGCCATTTTCTTTAAGCCTGGTTCCTATAAAACGCTTTGCATCAGCAGTGCCCATCTGTTTCATTTCAACTGCAATGCCATTTTTATTAATATATTTATATAGCTTGTTCCTTTTATCTATCTCTTTCTCTACAAAAATAATAATAGCAGACTCTGGCAAGCCTGGCAGATAGTCTGCCAATGCACTGGCAGATTTTAAAAGCCCGCTGTTTTCTATTGTTATTAACCTGTAGTCACTAAAAAAGGGCAAGGTTTCTGCTGTTTCTTTAATCTTCAGGATATCTGTATCCTTACCCTCAAAATAAGAATAATTCATATTATCACTGCCTTCAAGGACTGCTTTTTCCAGGCTGTTCCTGTACAGCTTCTTTAAATAGTCTTCCTCCCCATATAGAAGATATAATTTATGGAATGTTTTATTTTTAATGTCTTCCTTTAAACGCTGCATTATGCTACCCCATTTAATTTACATTTGATAAAAGTATTATTCTTTTAAAATCCCTTTTTCTACGTTTGGCTCTATAAAGTTTTTTTTCGCATATTCCCATAGTTCATTTGAACCATCTGCTGTGTTTTTGTTACGGTTTAATACCTGTGCAAGTTTCACACCATGTTCTTTCCAGGATTTGCCGCCTGATGCATCATTTAACATTAAAGGCTGGAGTTTATCAAGTGTATTGGCAAATGCTGATTCTGGTGTGGACTGTTCCTCGAACTCTTCCCATAAGCTTCTTAAATATTCTGCCTGGTCTGCTGGCAGTATATTAAATATCCTGTCTGCTGCCTTGGTTTCACGCTCACGCTTTGTAGCATTGCCCTTTGTATCATATGCATATGTATCACCTGCATCAATTTCAACAATATCATGTATAAGCACCATTATTATAACACGCAGCAAATCAATATCTTTTTCTGCATAGCTGCTTAAAAGAACTGCCATTAAAGCAAGATGCCATGAATGTTCTGCATCATTCTCTTTCCTGCTGCCATCTGCCAGGTAAGACTGCCTGCCAATCTGCTTTAAACTGTCTGTTTCACGCAAAAAACCAAACTGCCTGTCTAGTCTGTCCACTTTACCTGCCTCCATCCTGTACTTTTAACTATTTATAAATCCTGAATAAACCTGTTACTTTGCCAAGTACTGTTACATCATCCAGTATTATAGGTTCCATTGTATCATTCTCTGGCTGTAGCCTGAAATGCCCGTTCTCTTTATAAAATGTTTTGACTGTAGCGGCATCTTCTACAAGTGCTACTATTATATCGCCATTTTCAGCAGATTCCTGTTTCTTTACAAGAACCCTGTCACCATCAAATATACCTGCATTAACCATGCTTTCACCTTTTACCCTTAGCATAAACGCCTGCCCGTCTGGCATGTCTTCGGGCAGTACTGGCATATAACTTTCGATATTCTGGTCTGCAAATATAGGCTCGCCTGCGGCAACTGAACCTATTACTGGCACGCTGATTATCTCCCTGCGTGAAAGGTTAAAGTCATCATCTATTATTTCAATTGCACGTGGTTTTGTCGGGTCTCTGCGTATAAAACCATTCTTTTCTAATGTTTCAAGGTGTGAATGTACAGAAGATGTAGACTTCAGGTGCACAGCACCGCAAATCTCCCTTACTGCTGGCGGATAACCCTTATTTACAATTTCTGATTTAATATATTCTAATATTTCCTGCTGCTTGGCAGTAATCCTTCCTTTTTGCATAAAATGCCCTCCTAGTTATGTTACTATTCACAAGGTCTTCTTAAAATACTGCTTGTTATTATAAGCATTGTAGTTATGAATAATAACAAAGTGATATTATAATTAGTATAATACCACTTTATCCTGTATTTGTCAAACATATGTTCTGAAATATTTTATTTAAATGTTACTATTCAGCCTTATGGCTTAATAGTAATATAGCAGTGCTGGAAGAACTCATATAAAGAGGGATGTGCAGAAAATTGTAGTTCAGGCACTCTCCAGTGCAGATATCTCCACTGTCTTGCCATCTGACCATATTCTCTCCAAATCGTAAAACAGCCTGTCCTCATTATCAAAAACATGGACAACTACATCACCAAAGTCAAGGAGCACCCATGTACTGCTTCTGTTGCCCTCTTTTCGTTTCATCATAAAACCTGACTGGTGCATTTTCTCCTCAACATTATCAACAAGTGCCTGTACCTGTGTAATACTATTTCCATTGGCAATAATAAAATAATCTGCCATTACAGATATTCCAGAGATATCAATAATCTTAATATCTTCTCCCTTTTTTTCATCAAGGGCATTGTATGCAATTTTTGCCATTTTAACTTGTTCACTCATAAAAATCCTCCATGCGCTTTTCTATGCTAAAATTTAATATCTTTCTCTTCATGTATCTGCCTGTAGTATTTAAAGGCTTCAACTGTATGTATATCTATTTCACGCCCACTGTTATCTGTCTTTGCCTTGTCCCCAAGATACCCAAGCGTCCTGTCAAGTATCTGGTATACTGCTTCATCAATATCAACAAACGCCATCCTGCGTACTGCCTCAAGGTGTGGGAGAGGCTTTCTTCCTGGCTCAATATAATCTGCTGTAAAAACTACTGCTTCAAGCAGTGTCATTCCTGCTTTACCTGTAGTATGGTACCTTATTGCAGAAATTATTTCTTCATTTTCCACACCATACTTCTTTTTTGCATAGTATGCACCAAGTTTTGCATGTAATAAAAAGCCGTTCCTAAGTTCAAGCTCTGTACATTCAAGATTATTTTTAAGGCATTTCCTTATAAGTTCATCATCAGAAAAACATTTTGCACAGTCATGCAGCACACCTGCCATTGATGCATCTTCAACAGACAGCCCATACCTCATTGCAAGTGCAGCAGCAGTATACCTTACACCTGTTGTGTGTATATATCTTTTAGGTGTAAGTTTTGATTTAAGCCTTTCCTGGACTTTCTCAACATTTTCCAACATAAATATGTCTCCTTACAAATAGTTACTAATTAAATTTTACAGGACTTAAGGCATGTAATACCTGGGTTAAAAACTATAACATATTTAAATGGCTGTAACAGTTCTTTTCTTTAATATACTCCCATACTTTGCCTGGCAGGTACATAGAGGCATCCCCTCCTGACAAAATAATTTCTCTAATGCAGCTTGAACTAATATCCATCTGTGGCATTGCTGCAATTATAATTTCTGCATTATACCTTTCCCTTAATTCTTTTGCATATTCTTCCATCTGTTTTCTGCCAGTGCCATTGCGGTTTATTGCAATTATAGCAGCATATTCCATAATCTGGCCAGGCATATGCCAGCTTTCAAGCTGGAAAAAGGAATCACTGCCCATTATAAAAAAATATTTCTCTCCTGGGTTCTGCATATGCAGAAGTCCAAGTGTCTGGGAGGAATATGTTATACCCTCCCTTTTAAATTCAAAATCTGAATATGCAAAATATGGAATACCACTTATTGCAAGCTTAAGCATTGCGCTCCGGTGCTCTTCTGGGATTATATGGATATCTTTTTTATGTGGCGGGTTCTTAGATGGCATAAAAACCACCTTGTCAAGATTTGCCTGCCTGTACGCTGCTTCTGCCATTTTAATATGTGCGATGTGGACGGGGTTGAATGTCCCTCCCATAATGCCTGTCCTGCCCATATAGATTATACCTGCTTTCTGCCCTTTACAGGCCTTCCTGCTGTTTTTCTGGATATTTTCCTTCCATCAGGCTTTTTCCTGGCATATTCCCTTTTATTAAGCTCACGTTTTTTAGCAAGTATCCTTTTTTCTTCTTTTTTTGGATTTTTTTTATATAATATAATCTTTTTGCCTATAACCTGGATAACTTCTGAGCCAGTCCTTTCTGATAAAACCCTTGCAAGTGATGTAATATCTTCATCACAGTTTTTAAGGACATTTATCTTAACCAGTTCCCTTGCTTTAAGTGCATCACGCACTGCCTCAGCCTGATGTGGTGAAATGCCGGTTTTTCCTATCTGGAAAATACTGTCAATCTTCATTGCCTGTGCCCGCAGTTTTGTTCTTTCTTTACTTGTCATATATAACCTCACTTCCAGTAAATTTGTATACAGGAAACATTATACACAGAATATGGCATAAATTACAACACCTTTAATTATATTTCCACGTCCGTTTCATAAATTTCCAGTTATCCTGCGTCCGTCTGCAAACAAAGGACGGCTGGAAATTTTATGAAACGGACGTGTTATATTTCAAACCTTTGTACCATTTCATTAAGGGTAATAGTCTGGGTTGCAAGCTGTTCTGAAGTTGCATATGTTTCTTCTGATACAGCAGAATTGTCATTTACACCTTGTGCTATGTTGTCAATCCCCATACGTATCTGTTCCATGTTTTCTGCCTGGAGTACTGCATTTTCAGCAGTCTTTTTAATCATCTCATTAACATGTCCAACAGCACTTACTGATTCTTCCAGTGAAACCATAACACCATTGGCAATTTCATTGCCCTTGTTAATCTCTTCCATTGAAACACCAATAAGTTCCCTTGTAATGCTTGCTGCTTTAGAACTTTCAAGTGCAAGCTTGCCAATCTCATCAGCAACTACTGCAAAGCCTTTCCCTAATTCACCGGCACGTGCTGCTTCTATAGAAGCGTTTAATGACAGAAGGTTTGTCTGCTCTGCAATCTCTTCTATAGTCTGGATAATGCCAACAACCTGCTGTGAAGTGCTGTGTATTTCGTTCATGGCATCCATCATCATCTTCATTTTGCCCTGGTTCTGTTCCATCATTGTTGTCACACGTACAGTTGCCTTAGCAGAAAGCTCGGCATCCTTGCGGCTCTCCTGTACCTGCTCTGAAACTGTATTTGTCCTGTTGGCAAGTTCCTGTACTGATGATGCCTGTGTCTGTGCGCCTTCTGCAAGCATCTGTGAAGCATCAGACAGCTCAGATGCACCTATTGAAACCTGTTCAGATGTTTCACTTATGCCTTTCATTACACCGCTCATTGATTCTGAAATATTAAGCATGGCATTCTTAATTTTCTGGAACTCACCTACATAATCATTTTTAAGTTCAATACTTAGCTTTCCATCAGCTATTCTTGCAAGGACTTCTGATGTTTCGTCTATGTATACAATATATTTTTTAAGCCTGTCAACTGTCTTTTTAATGGAATCTCCAAGTTCTCCAATTTCATCTTCTGATTTTATTTCAAGGTGTACATCTAAATCACCGGCAGCAAGCTGCTGCGCAGTATTGTTAAGCTCTTTAATAGGTTTTGAAAGGTTTAATGCACTTTTCTTTATACTAAATACTATCAGGACTATACCGGCAATAAATACAATGGCCAGTGCTGCTACCATGCCAAAAATCATTGAATAGTATTCCATAAATGGCATATTGCTTATAACAGTGTAACCTGTATTTTCAACTTTACCAGCTACACCATACTTAACAGAGCCATTTACTTTATATCTTAAAAATTGTTCATCTTCTGATGTTACTGCATCTATAATATTCTGTGAAACCCCGGTTTCTGCTATATTCTTCTGCCTGAAGCTTTCTTCAGGATGGTAAATAATTACACCTCCGGCAGACACCAGGAATACATACCCCCTGTTTCCTATCTTATAGCTTGCCATAACCTTATCCATATTTCCCATTGAAATATCAATTCCTGTTACCCCGGTCATATTTCCAGATCCATCATAAACAGGTGTTACAGCACTTAAAATCACCTGTCCGGAAGCAGGGTCGGTATATGGTTCTGTAAGCACGGTTTTGCCTGTTTCTTCACACTGTTTATACCATACACGTTCTGTAAAAACCCAGTCTTCACCTGATATATAACCATCTGACTGAACTAAAGAGCTTGTATCAAAGTCTGCAATCCATGCTGACATGATATTTTCCTTGTCACTTTCCACAATGTTTTCAAGGTTCTGCCTTACTGTTGCAATTTTTTCTGCATCCATGATATTTTTACCTGGTATTGTTTCCTCAAACACAGACTTTATCTCTGGATTGACAGCAAGCTGTGCAGAAGACTTTACATACTGCTCAAAAAAACCTGTAAGCTGGTATGATGCTGATTTTGACTGCAGCGTAAGTTCTGATTCTTTAGATGATGTAATAAGCCAGCGTACCATTAAAATAGCAACAACTGCTACTAAAAGGAATACTGCCAGTACGCTTTTGCCTACCTGGAATAAGATTTCATCTGCAATACGTCTTTGTTTCTTAGTTTCTTGTTTAATTTTTTTCAAGAAATCCCCCTCCTCTCCTTGTATTTTTATTTTACCTTAATTCGTTTAACAATACAAGTTTTTTAAAGTAACATATTATAAAAAACAAATATAACAGAAATACATAAATTTTCTGTTATATGGAATATTATTATTAAGGCATTTTTAGAAATACTTTAATGGAGGATTGTTATGGAAAATGATATTAAAGAATTTGGCTGTAAAAGGCTTGAAAACACTGAAACAGGAAAAACTATACAGCTTATATCTGTTATAGGGGAAATAGAAGGGCATGAATGTGCAGGCAATAACACAAAAACCACGAAATATGAACATATGCTGCCACTGCTTGCTTCCATTGAACATGATACATCTGTTAATGGGATTCTTTTTATGATTAATACAATAGGCGGTGATGTTTCATGTGGGCTTGCCCTTGCCGAACTTATTGCATCTATGTCAAAACCGACAGTTGCACTTGTTATGGGCGACAGCCATTCTATTGGCGTACCGCTTTCAGTTGCTGCTGACTACACCTTTATTGCACCATCCGCTACAGTCATTATACACCCTGTAAGGCTTAATGGCATGGTTCTTGGCGCTCCACAGACTTATGAATATTTTAAGCTTATACAGGAAAGGATTACAACCTTTATCTCAGCCCACTCAGATGCAGCCAAAGAGGATATAGAAAATTGGATGGTTGCGCCAGGAATACTTACACGTGACCTTGGTACTATCCTGGTAGGACAGGAAGCTGTTGACAGAGGGCTTTTCCAGAGCACTGGAGGCATATCTGATGCAATTTTAAAACTTGAAGAAATGATGTAACCTGCCGTCCTGGCAGCATATGGCTGCTGCCAGGGCAGTGGCTGAAGAATTATAAAACAGGCATGTTTTCTTCTGTGGCAGGCGCTGCCCTTGGAAATTCCAGTATTACCTTAAACAAATCGCCATCTACACACAGTTCCATGCTGCCGCCCATAAGCCCTGTAAGGTTTTTTGCTATTGAAAGCCCAAGCCCGCTGCCTTCTGTATGGCGTGATGCGTCACCACGCACAAACCTTTCCATAAGTTCATTGCTTGATATATTTAACTGGTAGTTTGACGTATTGCGGAAAATAATTACAGCTTTTTCATCTGCCGCTTCAATATTTATATAAACTCTTGTGCCAGGCTGTCCATATTTGCATATATTGTTCATAAGGTTGTCAAATATCCTCCAGATATGCCTGCTGTCAGCCATTATAAAAATATTTTCTGGAGATTTGTTTATTATAAGCATAAGTTCCCTGCTGTCCAGTTTCTCCTCAAATTCACCAAGAGTCTGTGTAAGAAGAATATTTACATCACATAATTCCATTTCTAAAGTAACATTTCCAGTTGAAGTTTTTGATACTTCCATTAAATCTTCAATAAGCTTTTTAAGCCTTGCAGACTGGCGTTCTAAGACCTCAATATATTCCTTTGCTTCTGGCTGTTTTATATCCTCTTTTTTTAGCAGCCCGGTATAATTAATAATTGAAGTAAGAGGAGTTTTTATATCATGTGAAACATTTGTAATAAGTTCTGTTTTAAAACGTTCACTCTTGATTTTTTCTTCAACTGCAGATGCTATCCCTTCCCCTATCCTGTTAAGATAATCACCATGTCTTTTAAACTCCCATGTCATTTTTGAAGTATCAGCTTTGCTTTCAAATTTTCCCTCTGCCATTCTCCTGGCGTGCAGCTGCAAAGCCTCCATCTGGATAACTGCCTTTAATATGGTATAATCTAATGCCGCACATACAGCAAAAGCGATAAAAAATACACTTCCAAATCCATTTAATATGAAACCAGATAGCATCACTATATTATATATAAAAAGAAGAAATAATGTTTTTATAAGTAAAGAAGTATTTTTTTCTGCTTTATTATAAACAGCTTTTAAAGGAATAACAGCTTTGTTTAATATTATGTATAAAAAGTATAAAAAGGTAGTTTTCAAAAATATGCCTGAACCAAGCCGGCAGCTTGTTTCAAGACAGAACATCATAAAAAGGAAAATACATGACATAAACCATATGCCTGCAAATACACATATCAGGAATAACATTTTAAGTTCTGTGGCATATTGCAAAGATTTATTTAATAAACCCAGCCCGGTCTTTATGTCCAGTGCCAGTAATAAAGCCATTACCATTGTATATATTAAAAACGGCACATGGTGGAATGTACTATTTATAATATTTTCCTTATCCCTGCAACTATATCTGCTATAACAGCAGAATATAAATAATACAATAAATATTACTGCCGAAACTGCTGCTATTATAAGCATCGTATAACGGATATTATACAAAAATTTTATAAGCCTTTTCTGTGAATAGAATAAATCATCTGCTTCCTTGTCCAGTGGGACAGTAACATTAGATAAAACTGCATATATATCTTTTATATTAGAGCCATCATGTATTATAGTTTTACCGCCGTCATTAAAAAGGCTTTTAAAAAGGCTGGCCGGCTGGTTTTTAATATTTTCATTCTTATCAAAAAATTTGCAATATTTATAATAAAACTCTTCTGGCAATGACTGGTAATACCAAAGGTTTGTATATACAATATTGCTGTTATTATTAATTACTTTTGTATTTGCTTTGCTGTTAATATCCTCGTTAGGATTTACTCCTTTTACAATAACATATTCCAGATTGGAATTTTCCATGCAGCCAGGGTCATTCTGTCTAACCATTTTTTCAAAAATATGCCTTGAATAAAACCCTGCAAGGTTCTTCTGTCCATTCCTGGTTACTTCATTTAATTCATTATTATACATGCCTAAAGAAGAATCAATTACAATTCCAGTTATGGAAACAGCACATAAACATCCAGATACCATTGTTGTAAATATTAATACATACCTTAAAAAATTTGACATTACTTTTTTCATTTAAAAATCCCTGCTTTCTAAAAAACACTTAATTATGTTTATTATTGCCATCCTCCATTTTATATCCACGTCCCCATACTGCTATAAGGTATCTTGGATTTGCAGGGTCATATTCTATCTTTTCCCTTAAGTGCCTTATATGTACTGCAACTGTATTTTCAGTGCCAAAAGGCTCGTCCTTCCATACTTTCTGGTATATCTTTTGTGGTGAAAATGCCTCCCCTGGGTGCTGCATTAGAAATTTTAATATATCATATTCTGTTTTAGTAAGCTGGACAGGCTCTCCATCAAGTGTAACTTTTTTGGCCTTGTCATTAAGGGACAGTCCTCCAATTATAATTAGTTCATCATGGATATTGCCCCCTCCAAGCTTAAAATACCTTCTAAGCTGTGACTTGACCCTTGCCTGTAGTTCAACAGGGTTAAACGGCTTAGCCACATAATCGTCAGCGCCTATATTAAGCCCGAGTACTTTGTCAGAATCCTCACCCTTTGCAGTAAGGAAAATAACTGGCACATTGCTTATCTGCCTTATCCTGGAAATTGTTTCTATGCCATCCATTACTGGCATCATTATATCAAGAAGCACAAGGTGTATCTCTTCACGTTCAATAACAGAAACTGCTTCTTTACCATTATAAGCCTTGTATGTTTTATAGCCATCCGCCCTTAAATATATCTCCAGTGCAGAAACTATGTCTTTTTCATCATCACAAATTAAAATATGGTACATTTATATCCCATGCCTTTCTGTTGTATAAAAAGCTTTCTGTATAGATAATATTTTATGTTTTTAATATTGTATGAAAATAAAGATTAAATTTCAATATAGAAAAAGGTTAAGATTTGTTTAATTTTTCAAATATGACCACTGCTTGTTACTATGAAGCCGTAAGGATGAATAGTGTTACTATTCACAGCTTACGCTGTTCATAGCA